>REDM01000278.1 GCA_007693485.1 Spirochaetaceae bacterium | reverse complement strand
AGACCGGCAGGCGCGCTCCGCACGACATGAAGGGCGCCATGGCGATGGTCATGTAGCGGTCTTTGGTGCTTTCCAGGGTTCGCGTTCCCATGATGGCCGGAACTGTGCAGCCAAACCCCACCATCATCGGCACAAAGGATTTGCCGGGCAGGCCGATCAGGCGCATGAAGCGGTCCATCACAAACGCAGCCCGCGCCATGTAGCCGGAGTCCTCGAGCAGCGAGAGCATGAAGAACATCATGAAGATGACGGGAACGAAGGTGGCCACGGTCTGGATGCCGGCGCCAATTCCTCCGGCAAGCATGGTGATGAGCCACGACGGCGCGCCAACGCCGGTCAGCAGCGCGGCAGGGCCGTCCACGAAGAGCGCGCCGGAGAGGATCTCGAAGAAGTCGATGAAGGCGCTGCCGACTGCGATGGTGACCCAGAAGACTACGTACATCGCCAGCAGAAAGACCGGTATTCCTGCGAACCGATTCAGTACCACGCGGTCGATCCGGTCGGTGATGGACTCTCGGGTTGCCTGCGTGCGCGCAGCAGCTGAGGTGACGGTGTGTATGAACTCGTAGCGGGAGTCGGCTACCACCACATCGAGGTCGTCGCCCAGTGCGGATTGGGCCGGCGCCAGCGCCGATGCCAGGCCGCGCATATCTGCGCCGCTGCGTGCGACAAGCGCGGTGACGTGAGGATCCTGCTCTATCAGCTTCAGCGCGACCCAGCGCGCGTCGGCGCGAAGGGAGGCTGCTGCCGCGGCACAGGCGGGTTCCAGACCGCTGATCAATACTTCGATGGGTGCCGGGTAGGTGATCCGTGCCGGGGACGGAAGGGGCTTTGAGAGCGTCTCGGCCAGCGTCTCGGCCAGCGTCGTTCGCACCGCGGATATTCCGTCACGGCGGGTGGCGTTGATGGCCACAACCGGACAGCCCAGCTCCCGGGAGAGTCGTTCGGCATCCACGCTGATTCCGTGGGCTTCGGCCAGGTCCACCATGTTGAGGACCACCAGGAGCGGCACCCCCATTTCGATCAGCTGGACCGTGAGATAGAGGTTCCGCTGCAGATTTGATGCATCAACGATGTTGACGACGAGGTTGGGCTCACCCGAGAGAATGAAGTCACGCGCCACCCGCTCGTCATCAGAGCTTGCGGATACGGAGTAGATGCCGGGGAGGTCGACCAGCGTAACGGACATCGGCCCAGGCATTGGCCCTGGCAGCTCGGCGCGTTGAATCTCTTCGGTGTGGTGATGCTCCGGAAGGTAGGGGGCGGCCAGAAAACCACCTACGGTTTCCAGGTTGAGGATTCCTTCCTTCTTCTCAACGGTTACGCCCGGCCAGTTGCCGATACGCTGTCGGCTACCTGTCAGTCCGTTGAACAGGGTGGTCTTGCCGCAGTTGGGGTTTCCCACGACCGCCACGGTGGTAGTGCGAGAGGTGGTCGCAATCATGCCTGTCTCCGCAGCTTGAGGACCTGGGCCTCGTGCTTGCGCAGGGAGAGTCGAAACCCGCGGACGGTAATCTCCACCGGATCGCCCAACGGTGCCAGTTTGTCCAGCCGTACCTCGGTCCCCGTGGTGAGCCCCATAGAAAGAAGCTTTGCCCGATATGCCTGGGAGCCCGGCTGGTAACCGCAGACCACCGCGATGGTACCGGGGATCATCTCCGTCAGACTGAGCGTCTGTTCGACTGTTTCGCTCATGAGTGGGCCGTCCGCTCTGCAGGCCGGACGAAGATCCGTCCGGCGGTCGATCGACCCAGCATCAGTCGGGTCTCGCCAATTCGAACAACCACTCCGGTCTCCGGTGAGGTATGCACCAGTTGCAGTCGTGCTCCCGGGATCACTCCCTGCTCCACCAGGCGGCGGCGCAGTTCTTCGGTTCCGGAGAGGCGAACCACAACACCCTCCTCACCGTGGCTCAATATGTTCAGCGGAAAGGCGGGCGTGGCGTCGACGGTGGCCGACACCGTGTGGGACAGCGTCTCGGTCATATCGTGGGATCCTTTGACGGCGGCGCCGGCGAGACGAGCACGCTCAGACTTGGCCGCCCAATGAATTGTTGGTCTTGCCTAATACTATGCGGTATTGCGAATCCTGTCAAGGAAAACCGCGCCGTGCTTCATGGTTACGCTGGGTCCGGGTTGTTCGAGGCCCACGATCACGTTGTGCGGCCGGCCGGCGGGATTGCTTCCTTGCGGCGAAACTGGGTGAACAGCTCTTCGGAAGGGCTGTGGAGTATCGCTTCGAGGCAGTCGGCGGCGGCGCGCAGGATATGGGGCAGAAAGGGCTCTTCCTCCGCAGCAAACCGGGAGAGCACCCAGGAGGAAACCGATCCGTGTTGTGGTCGCGAGATCCCGATGCGAAGCCGCATGAACTCCGGGGTTGTGAGCGCCGACTGGATCGATCGCAGTCCGTTGTGTCCGCCGAGGCCACCTCCGCGGCGCAGCGACACCGTGCCAAAGGGAAGCTCCAGCTCATCGTGCACCACCAGCACCCGGCCGGGTTCGACCCGAAAAAACGACGCAAATCGACCGACGCACTCGCCGCTTCGATTCATGAAGGTTTCGGGCCAGAGGAACCAGACGCGGTTGCCACCGAGGTGGGCCGTTTCGTATCGCCCTCCGGCCTTCTGCTGCGCCTGTGAGGGGGGCGCGGCGTGAGTTGCCCCGGTCGCCAGGATCTGGGGCGCCACCATCCACCCCGCGTTGTGCCGCGTTGCCTCATACTGCTTCCCCGGATTTCCCAGGAACACCACCAGATCGACCATGGCCCACTATACCGCAACCGAGCCCCGGCCGGAACAAGGGCCCGAGTGCATACGGGAAATGTCTTGTTGAAGTAGACACTTCCCGTATAGACAGCGCTCTGTTTCGCCCAGTGCCCAGTGCCCAGCGCCCAGCGCCCAGCGCCTTGGGGGCCCGCGACCCGACGCCCCGTCCTGTGGTAGCATCCGGCCATGCAATCCGGATCCGTTCAGTCAGCCGATCAGGGCGCCATCACCAACGGACTCAACGGTGTGATCAACGAGCAGAATCCCCGTCCCCGGCGACTGCGGGTGGTGGAGTCGAACTCCCACGACGTCTACCTGAACCTTGCGTTTGAACAGCAGCTTTACCACGAACTCGAGACCGGGGACGTCGTACTCTTCCTCTGGCGCAACGCGCCCAGCGTGGTGATCGGGCGGCATCAGAATCCGTGGCGAGAGTGCGACCTGGACGCGATGGCCGCTGAGGGGGTGCTCCCGGCGCGGCGTGCGAGCGGCGGCGGCGCCGTCTACCACGATCCGGGGAACGGCAACTTCACCTTTCTGGCCAACAGCGCGCTGTACCAGCAGGAACTTCACTTTGCCGTTGTCATCGCGGCCCTCGCTGAACACGGGATTCATGCGCACCGATCGGGCCGAAACGACATCCTGGTGGGGGAACGCAAGATATCGGGAAACGCTTTTCGTCACCAGAAGGCCAAATCGTACCATCACGGCACCCTGCTCATTTCTGCCGATCTTGACCGTCTCACGCGCTACCTGAACCCGGAGCACACCGCAATCACGCGCAGTAGCGGTATCGAGTCCGTTCGCTCCCGGGTGGCCAACCTGGGCGACCTCGCCCCTGGATTCGACTGGCCGGCCTGCGTTGCCTCTCTCACCCGGAGCGCCGAACGCGCCTACGGAGTACCCGCGGAAATAGAAACAATTGACGAGCACCGGATGGTTGCGCGTGCCGCGGTGGCACGACGCCGGACCATGTACTCCGACTGGCGGTGGATCTACGGGCGAACCCCCGATTTCACCCGCGTTCACCGGATCGATGGCGACGAGGTCGCGATCACCGTGCATCGAGGCGTCATCGTGGACCTGACTGCGACCGTTTTGAACGCTGCCGCGACAGGGCCTAACCCCGCGCCGGCCGGACTCGCGGGGGTGCGCTACCGTCCGGAGGATTTGAACGCGCGCGCCCACCAACTCAGCGGTTCCGGCGCGCGCCTGTGCCGGGAGCTGGTGCAACAGCTCGCCGCCTGCGGCGGCGTTCCCATCACCGAGGAGGAAATCGAATGAGTATTCATATCGGCGCAAAGCCCGGAGATATCGCAGAAACCGTTCTGCTGCCCGGAGATCCCCTGCGCGCAAAGTATGTCGCAGAGACCTTTCTGGATGACGCGGTCTGCTACAACCAGGTCCGCGGTATGTTGGGTTACACCGGAACGTGGAAGGGAAAGAGGGTCTCGGTGCAGGGCACCGGCATGGGCATCCCCTCGCACCTCATCTACGTGCACGAGCTGCTCGCCGACTACGGCGTCAAACGGGTGATCCGCGTTGGCTCGTGCGGCTCGCTGCAGCCCGATATAAACCTCAACGACATCGTCATCGCCATGTCGGCCTCCACCGATTCCAACGTCAACCGTCTTCGATTCGGCGGCGCGGATTTCGCTCCGTGCGCCGACTACCAACTGTTTTCGCGGGCGTGTGCGGTGGCGCAGGAGAAGGCGATCCCATTCCGTGCCGGGAACATCCTCTCGACCGACGTCTTCTACGGCGACGATCCCGACGGTTGGAAACTGTGGGCGCGGTTTGGGGTGCTCGCAGTTGAGATGGAAACCAACGGCCTCTACACCGAGGCGGCCCGCGCGGGCGCACAGGCGCTCTGCATTCTGACCGTAAGCGACAGCCTGGTAACCCACGCCAATCTCAGCTCCGAAGAGCGCGAACTAACCTTTGGCTCGATGATGGAAATCGCCCTCGAACTCGCCCGATAGACCGTGCCCGAGGTCGCCTCCCCTGGGCAGTTTTTGCCGGACCTGCGAAAAAGCAGTACCTTTAGCAAGAACGCGGGTTAATCCGCGGAACGGAAGGGAGGAGTGCATGAACTATCGTCGTCTCGGGGCTTCAGGGCTCAAGGTCAGCGAGCTATCGCTGGGTTCGTGGGTTACGTTCAACAAGCAGCTTGAGGTTGATACTGCCAAAGAGTGTATGTACGCCGCGTACGATGCCGGCGTCAATTTCTTTGACAACGCGGAAGGGTACGAGCACGGAAACTCTGAAGTTGTCATGGGCAAGGTGCTCGCCGCTTCCGGCTGGCGGCGCGACAGCTATATCGTGTCGAGCAAGGTCTTCTTTGGCAGCACCACCGAGCGCAAACCCAACCAGATCGGGCTGAGCCGCAAGCACGTGATCGAGGCGTGTCATCAGGCGCTGGAGCGCCTCCAGGTTGATTACCTCGACCTCTACTTCTGCCATCGCCCCGACCCCGAGACCCCAATTGAAGAGACCGTGCGCGCGATGAGCGACCTCATCACGCAGGGTAAGGTGCTCTACTGGGGTACGTCCGAGTGGTCCGCCCAGGAGATCATGCAGGCGTATTCGGTGGCGCGGCAGTATAACCTGGTTCCGCCCACCATGGAACAGCCACAGTACAATATGCTGGTCCGCGACCGGTTTGAATCCGAGTACGCCCGCCTGTATTCCGAGATCGGCCTCGGCACCACCATCTGGTCGCCGCTTGCCTCGGGCCTGCTCACGGGCAAGTACAACAACGGAATTCCCAAAGATTCGCGGCTCAACCTTCCCGGTTATGAGTGGCTGCGGGACAAACTGCTCGGAGAGCACAGTGAGCGGAATCTCGCAATCGTGAAGAAGCTCGGCGAGGTTGCCGATGGCCTCGGAACCAGCCTCGCAAAGCTCGCTATCGCATGGTGCCTGAAGAACCCCAACGTCAGCACGGTCATCACGGGAGCGTCGCGCGTATCACAGGTTGAAG
>REDM01000156.1 GCA_007693485.1 Spirochaetaceae bacterium | reverse complement strand
GTACGGTCGAGATGATCACATCATCGCCGGTTGCGAAGTACTCTCCGGGGTGAAGAATTGCAACCTCTTTGGCAAACCGTGCGTTGTAGTGTCGATGCATGGGCTTCCTTCGGTGGGCTCCGCACTCAGAAAAAGGTGATTTCGCCTGAGTCCACACCATCTTCGACAACAAAGCCGCCAAGCTGCCCTGCGTGCTTCTTGTGCGTGAAGATGGTAAATCGTTCGATCATCTGCTGCAATCGACTATTGCCGATGTCCCAATCTGTTTCTCCCATTTCTCGCAAAATCGGCTGCATACGGCGATCGGCCTCGCGTTTGATCTCCTGCAGTTGCTCCTTGATTCGATCGATCTCGTCGATCAGACGATGGAGCCGCCCAAGATCTTCGTTGGTCTTGATGAAGAGCGTGAGGAACCGGCCGGTGAACAGCGAGAACCCGGAAAGCGCCTCCGAGAACTCGGTATTCGCCGCGAAGAGCTTTTCGTACTGCGCCGACATGGACGTGGAGAACTCGCCGATAAACCGCTCTTCGTGCTTTGATGCTGCCTGGAAACCGGTAATGACACGGCCCACCGACTCGATGAACTGTTTGGTCACGGCGAGCGCCTGGTCAACATCGTGGTCAATCTTATGGGTGAGGCTGGTCATCTGCTCGACCGTCCCGCTCATCCGCTGCAGAACAGCCTGTTTGGCGACCTCGATCCGTGATGCGATGTCGATATTGTGAAATCGGCTGATGATTTCACCGAAGCGGTGGAAGTCTTCCTCCACAAGACGCACTTCCTTCATCAGGGCAGCGCTCTGTTCGGCAACGCGCTTCTTCTGCTGAAGTGAAGCGTCCAGGTCGGCAAGCAGCGACTGCAGCAGCGTGGAGCTGCGCTGAAAGGCGGACCGAATGGAGTGTTCGTCGCGCTCGGAGAAGAGCGAGTCGAGGAAGGCCGCACGGCGCGTCTCTACGTCCTCTACGATCGCCTTCGCGTCGTCGGACTGCGTGCGGAAGAGCGCAAGGCTGCGCTTGATATTCTCCGCAACGTCGTCCAGAACCGCGGTGCAGAGGTCGGGAAGCTGCTTAAAGAAGGCGAGCTCGTCGAGCAGCTCCTCGTTGCTGTGCGTCTCAGCGATTTCGTTCAGTTCTCGAAGTGAGATGGTGACGTGCTCTACCGACTGCTTGATGATATCCTGGATCTGGATCTCCTGCATGATGGCGTTGATCGGTTCGCGCACTTCCATCGATCGCTCACGGATGGTCAACATGGTTCGCGCTACCTCATCGATACCGGTGCGCAGCGTTTCAAACCCGGCGGCGAGTTTCTCCCGGAAGTCCATGAAGAGCTCGTTCTGGGACCGTCGGGTCTCCGCCAGCGACTCCCGGAAGGACGAAAACATCGAGCGCAGCCGCTCACCGCGTCGCGTGATCTCGTCGGTCAGGGTAATGGTCTGCGAGGACAGTCGTTTCAGCTCTTCGGTAATGTAGGAAAACGCGAGGCCCGCGTTGCCCGCTTTGAGTGCAACGGTCATGGCGTTGAGCGAGACCAGCTCCATCTCGATGGAGTCTTCCTTGATCTCGAAGATCAAGCGTTCGAGGTCGGTCAACCGTTGGATGGCTGCATCGAGCTCGCCGAGCTGCCGGTCGTCGGTGTCGTGCATCTGCGCGAAGGCGGTGCTCCCCTCCGCAATCAGGTCGTGCGTGCGCCCGATCTCAGCCGCGATTCCAGTGCGGACTTCCGAGCTGCTTCTGCGGGTCACCCCGATCGCAAGCTGATTCGAGCGATCGAGGCTGGTGTTCATTTCCGAGAGCAGAGCGGGGCACTGCTCGGCGAGCCGGAGAAAAATCTCTTCGGTGTGGTCTACGAGGTGACCCAGGGTGGAAACAAGCTCATTGTGCATGGAGATTTTAAACGTTTCCATTCTTTTATCCGTATAGAGTATAATCCGGAATGCCCATTCATACAACGATATTCCGAAAAAAAAAGCCGGGTCGTTTCGACCCGGCTTCGTCGTAACCCCAGCGCACCGCACTACTCTGCGCTGCGCCTGTTTTCAGGAACCTGCGTTACTCTTTTACGCCGGCCTCAACCGACAGCGCCTGCTCGGTCTCCGGATCGAAGAGGATGATCTTGTTCATGCGCATGACGAAACGCGCTTCGGCTCCATACTCGGTCTCGATATCGGGCGCACAACGGGCGACAAACTGATGGGCTCCGGTGTTGACGAAGAGGTGGGTCTCCGCGCCAAGCGGCTCAATGACCTCTACCGTTGCTTTGACGCACTCGCCGTCCTTGGCGTTGGCATCGTAGTTGAGGTCTTCCGGGCGGATGCCGAGGATGAGCTCTTTCCCGATGTAGTCGCGGGCGATTTCGTCCTGCTTGTTGCTCAGCATGAGGCGGTAGTTCGCCTCAACGGCGTAGATCTTCCCGCCCTCTTCTTCGATCTTCACGGTCATGAAGTTCATGGCCGGTGACCCGATGAAGCCGGCAACAAAGCGGTTGATCGGATAGTTGTACAGGGTGAGCGGGTCACCAATCTGCTGGATGAGGCCGTCCTTCATCACAACGATCTTGTCGCCCATGGTCATGGCTTCGACCTGATCGTGGGTTACGTAGACCATGGTGGCCTGCAGCCGGTTGTGAAGACTGGAGATCTCCGCGCGCATCTGCACGCGCAGCTTGGCGTCCAGGTTGGACAGTGGTTCGTCGAAGAGGAAGACCTTCGGCTTTCGAACGATGGCACGACCTACGGCCACACGCTGACGCTGACCACCGGAGAGCGCCTTGGGCTTGCGGTCGAGCAGCTGACCGATGTCGAGGATCTTTGCCGCCTCGTCAACGCGCGCCTTGATCTCTTCTTTGCGGAACTTGCGGATCTTCAGACCGAACGCCATGTTGTCGTAGACGGTCATGTGCGGATAGAGGGCGTAGTTCTGGAACACCATTGCGATGTCCCGGTCCTTCGGCGGAATGTCGTTGACCATTTTGCCGTCGATGTAGAGCTCGCCGCCGGAGATATCCTCCAGACCCGCGATCATCCGCAGCGTGGTGGTTTTGCCGCAGCCGGACGGACCGACGAGCACGACAAATTCCTTGTCCTGAATGGTGATGTTGGCGTCTTTAACCGCCAGCACGTTGCCATCATACACCTTGGTGATGGACTTGAGTTCAACATTAGCCATGAAACGAAACCTCCAGAGATGGGATTATCTTATGACAGACATACTAAACCGCGACCGACCGTATGTCAAACGAAAACGCCGCTCAGGTCGCAACCGTGTTCCGACCGAAATCAACCTCGCTGCAGGAGCCAGAGGCGGATTTCCTCAACCAGCGGGCGCGGTTGCGGCAAGGCCGACGCTTCTCGCTTCATCCACGGTTGCACCACTTCACGCCGGATGGCGTGCCAGTAGCGGGGAACCTGCGGTGGGAAGACGAGGGCGTCTTCGCGGGGTATCGATCCGAGTAGCGCGGGATAGAACCGGGGCAGGTGGCGCTCGTTGACTTCGGGGATGGACGAGAACCCTCCGGCAATGCCGAAGTCGGGGATCCGTTTCCCGCGCGCGCTCTCGAGAATGTCGATGTGGGTCTGGGGCTGGAAGAGCCACTCCAGAACGTTCTGGGCGCCGCTTCGATTGCGCCCGTTCTGAACGATGCCCGCGTAGACCGTGTTCTCCAGTACCGGAATGCCGGCGTCGCCCCGAATCCAGCGGAAATTGATGCGGGCCCGCTGGCTGTCGGTAAATCGAAAGAGCTGTCCGGCACTGATGTAGGCAAACCGGATGCGGTCGCGGATCAGCAGCTGGTACTTGGGATCGAGGCCGTAGCGGCTGGTGAAAGCGTTCTCGGTCGCGACGCCGCCGTTTGTCTGGTCGGACCAGTTGCGGGCGTACTCAATCGAGGCCCGAAGCATTTCTTCGTTCCATACCGCCGCGCCGGCCGCCTCTCGGAACGCGGTGCCGTGGGTCATTCCCATGACGTAGAGAAACTCCGGATCCCAGCGCGGCGCGAAACCCATGCGCGTAACCCGGCTTCCCGTGGTGCGATTCCATTCCGCGCCAAGGCTCTGGATCTGGTCTACGTGCAGAGTGAACTCCGGGAGGGTGGCGTTCTCAGGGCTCTGGCGAAACATCACGGCCGGAAGATCAAAGGAGAGCGGGAGCAGCCGTTGCCGTCCCCCGATACGTCCCCCTTCAAGAAGCTGTCGATAGAACCGTGTTCGCACCACCGGACCGCGGTCGATGATGTTCCCCAGCGGCAGAAACAGATCTGCCATTGACTGGTTGGCGATGGAATCGGCGATGATGATGTCCGGCAGGGCGACGCCGTCACGGATCGCCGCGGCCGGGTCCGGCACGAAGCGCATCTCGATCTTGAAGCCGCGGTCTTGTGCGTTGTACAGCTCTACGATTGCTGCGACGTCGACACGGTGGGACCACAGGACAACGGTAGTATTCCCCTGTCTGCCGCATCCGGACAAAAGGACAGTTCCGAACAGAACGGCGCATAGCGCGAGACGGATTTGGTGCCTCATACGATGAGAGATCTTAGAGCGGCCGCAAAGGCGGTGTCAACCATGGCATCGAGCACCGAGCCACGGATCGCAGTCCAGGCCGCGACGCGATTGGTGATTTGCGGTATGATACGACCATGCAGGTGAAGGACGAGGAAATTTTTGGCCTCATCGACGAGATGGGTAACCACTTTCAGGCCAACCTCAATAACCGCTATCTGCGGCAGGCGATCATGTCGATGATCGTCGACCGACAGTCGTGGAATCTGATCGAGCAGTTTACCGAGAAGTCGAGCTACTACCGGCTTCAGGGATACCACCTCGATGAGCTCTACGACCGCATCCTCGCCATGGCCCGTTTTGTGCACTTTGGGCGCCGAGAGATCCAGCCCCATTTGCGATCCCTGCTCTCGCGGCTCGGCAGCCCGGCCGGCATTTCCATGTCGGGCAACGACCGCGTGCTGCGTGAGATGTCGCTCAACAATTTCTCGTCTAACCTGAATATTCTCGCGGATATGATCGACCGGCTCTTTCAGAAGGTCGTTGCGATTGATATGCAGATGCATCGCCACGGTGTTCCTGCGTACAAGCGGGTCAAGGAGCTGAGTGAACTCGGTCGGTACCTGGTCCCCCGATAGGTCGCTCCGATTGCCGCCGGGGCCCCGCGCGCTGCCGGGGCCGCATGGCATACCCGGCATTGCGTGGGTCTTCAGTTCATTGGGTCTTCAGCTCATATTGAGCTTGTCGGCCGCCTCAAAGACTGCCGCCATGAATTCGTCGATCCGCTCCAGGTCCACCGCCGAGTAGGCAAGCCGCAGGTACCGTTCTCCGATGGCAATGGTTCCCACCTTCTCGCCCAGCAGCACTTTTCGCAAAGACTCAGCGCTGATCGTGTCGCAACGGAACGTCATGAAGTAACCCGAGTTGAACGGGAGCGCAACCAGGGGTGTTCCGGTGGTGCGGGTCGCGAGGATGTCCTTGACGCGGCGGTAGCGCGCCTCCAGTATCCCGCGGTAGGCGCGCTTTTCTTCTTCGTAGGTTGGGCTCTGCAGCGCCTTGAGCAGGATGTGCTGACCGAGGTTGGTCGAATTGGAAATGGACGAGCGCAGGGCGCCGGCGAGTTTCTTCTCCAGCGCTGCGTACTGCTCGGCGGTGACGCCCTTCGCCCCAAAGGTAAGGAAGCCCACCCGGAAGCCCCAGACGAAGTCCTCCTTGGTGGCACCGTCCACCTTGATCGCGAGAATGTTCTCGTGGGCTCCCGCCAGTCGGGCAAAGA
>REDM01000212.1 GCA_007693485.1 Spirochaetaceae bacterium | reverse complement strand
GGGGGATGAAGGCCAAGGGGGTACCTCCTGTGCGGTTCAGGTTTGGGTCTACCCCTCTATAACGCAGCAAAAGTTCCCGGTGCTTCACGGTTGGGCGAAAAAGAACAGCTTTTGGAACACTCTCAGCGGGCCTCCATCTTCAGGTACTCATAGACCTCCCGCAACTCACCACGTAGCGGTCGGATTACCAGCGCTCCCAGCGGTCGCCGCAGCGGCGGGAGAAAAAACAGTATCCCAAGCGCGTCGGTAAACAGGCCAGGCGTCAACAGCAGAATGCCCGATACCACTAGTGCCGCCAGCGTCTGATACTCCCGATGGGGATATCGTCCCGCGCCAACGCTCTGGTGGAGCGAGCGGAGGGTTGTCGAGAGGGCGTTGATAAGAAAAAAGAGGCCGCATAGCCCGGTGACTCCTGTAATCGCGAGCGCCAGATAGCGGCCTAATCGCTCAGCCAACATGATCAGAAGCAGCCCATCGGCAAGCAACGCCGTCGCGGGGACCAACAGCACCAGAAAGAGCCGGACCAGATAGGCTCGGTCAAAGAACCGTAAGAGAGGGTGCATGGGTCTCGGCATGGTAGCCCACACTATATCCCTTCTTGCCTCGAAAGACAAAAGTGGTTATCCTTGTAACAGGATGTATTAACCCAGAACGGGACGCAAATAGGCAAAGCCGATGATACGGATTGCAATAATCAGTGCTGAACCGTCCTCCGTTTCCGGGTTCGCCATGCTCATACCCGACCCGTACCAGTGTGTGCCAATCGCGCTTCGGGATGATGGCCCAGAGATCACCCCTCCGTCGGATATAGATGTGGCGATTATCGACGCGGGCAATCGCTGCGTTGAGCGCACCCTTGCGATGACCGCTTCCGTCGTCACCGCCCACCCCACAATTCTCTGTTCCACCAACCAGCATGACGAGCAAATTGTGCGCGCGGTGCATGGTGGGGTCTTCGACTACCTGGTCAAACCGTTCACCCAGGAACGGCTCCGTCGCGCCGTGGAAGCAGCGGCAACCGTGGCGGCCGCCTCTGCGGCGCAGCTTCCGCCTGCGTCCTCCTCCGGCTTCGTCGGGGAGAGCCGGGCGGCCCGTCAGGTAGGCTATTTCATCCAGCAGTGCACGGTCGATGACTCCCCCGTTCTTCTCACCGGAGAAACCGGAACCGGAAAAGAGCTCGTTGCGCGTCTCGTCCACGGTGCATCCTCCCGCGCGACTCGCCCTTTCGTGGCGTGTAACTGCGCCGCCGTGCCGGAAACGTTGTTCGAGACCGAGCTCTTCGGGAGCGAGCGTGGCGCGTTCACCGATGCGGTGACCCGAGAGGGTCTCTTTGAGCGGGCAGCCGGGGGCACTCTGTTTCTCGACGAAATTGGCGACATGTCGCCAGCCAACCAGGTGAAATTGCTGCGCGCCATTGAAGATCGCGAGATCACCCGTGTGGGCGGACGGCTTTCGCGTTCGGTCGACTGCCGTATAGTCTGTTCAACCAACCGCGACCTGAAGAACATGACGGCCGACGACCGGTTTCGAAAAGACCTCTTCTTTCGCATCGGCGTGCTGATCCATACAATAGCGCCCCTGCGAAACCGGGCCAGTGACATCCCCCTGCTGGTGCACCACTGCCTGACCGAGAGCGGCGATTCCGAGCGGCGCTTCACCCCATCGGCCATGCAGCGGCTGATGACCTACCCGTGGCCGGGGAATTTTCGGGAGCTCCGGAATGTAGTGCATCGAAGCCGACTCACGGCTCGCGGCCGGACCATCACCGCGCGCGATCTGCAGTTCTGAGTTGGTTACCGAATTGGTCGAAGGTGGAAGCCGTCGATAACCGGAGCGACACCGCCGTCGGGCTCGTCGAAAAGATCAACGAGGGCGCCGGCGACCATAATCCGACTGTTCACGGTCAGAAGGTCCGGATCGGGTTCTCTCGGCGGTGACGCGGGGATCATTGCAGCAAATCGTGGGCCCTGCACGAACACGTAGGCGCGATAGAGCCGGATCTCGTCCAAGCCACGCCACCGGCCGGTTACGAGATCAATCTGAGCGAAGAAGCTTTCCGGCTCCGGGTCAATGACCGTGATCTCCGCGATCACCCCGTCGAGGAGAACGGCACGACCGGTGAAGAGGGACTCGATGTCTCCGTCTTCGATGCGGTGGTGAATTTCTTCGAGGGAGAGGGTGAAGTCGATCGTCTGGTCAAACCAGTCGCGGTCCACCGGCTGTGAATACAGCGGCCCGAGCACCAATACGGCGCCAAGCGTCAGTACCAGGATGATTCTGTTTCGCATTGCAGCCCCCGACTTCTCTGCCAAGTATACCAGAGCGCCCGCCGCTTTGTCCAAACCGCCGGATATGCTATCGTTGAGACATGCCTCCGACTGTCCCGAACGCGAAAAACCCGCTTCCGTATCGCAGCGCTCTGGTTGTCGGAGGAAGCGGCGGAATCGGGGCGGCGGTTTCGCGCAGGCTGGTGGCGGCGGGATTGACGGTGCGCGTCCACGGGCGCCATCCCGAGCGGACGGTGCGGTATGCCGAGGAACTGTCTCGAATGGGGTCGGGACTGGCCGAGGCGCAGGTTCTCGACGTTGGTTCTCGATCAGGCGACGCCGAGCGCGCGGCGGATGCCCTCGTAGGGCAGGAGTCACCGGCGCCGGCGATTCCTGATGTGATCGTAATCGCCATGGGACCATTTCTGGAGAAACCCTTCGACCAAACCACCGAGGATGAGTGGCGCGCCCTGTGGGAGACCAACCTCATGCTTCCCGTCGCGATTGGTCGTCGTGTCCTGGGCCCCATGTTGGAACGCGGCTTTGGTCGTCTGGTGGTGTTTGGCGGAACTGGAACCGATCGCGTCGCGGGGTACCGCGACGTCGCGGCCTACAGCGCCGCAAAGACCGCCCTGGTGTCGTGGGTGAAGAGTGCTGCTCAGTCAGTCGACCGATCGGCTTATCGCGCCCGGGGGCAGAATCCGCCCGACGTTGCGGTTTGTGCGGTCTGCCCCGGGTTTGTCGATACCGAGTATCTGACCGACGCGCAGCGTGACCGGTACCGGCGTATCGCCGGCGGTCGGTTGCAGACCCCCGAAGAAGTCACCGCTCAGGTTGCCGAGCTGATCTGCGCCCCGGCAGGCCGTTCGAACGGCCGGGTTGTTGCGTGGCGAAGATCCGTGCACAATCTTGGGAACACTCGGAGCGCTATTTGACAAAACGGAACGGGACGAATACTATTGACTCGTCCGTACTGAGGTAAAAATTTGTCAATACCTGACCGATATTGGCATAAGGGGAACCATGAGTAACAACGAGATCGTATCAGGCTTCGACGAAGAGAAAGATGAGAGCCTCAAAATCCGACTGCAGAAGGTCGACTCAGTCGAGAGCTGTCTCATTCTCTACCTGACGGGGTATATCGACACCTATAACTCCAATTTCTTCCAGAAGCGGGTCACCCGCGCGGTTGAAAGTGGGTTCACGCGCCTCATTTTTCACTGCGGCGGGCTGAACTACGTGTCGAGTACCGGTATCGGCTCGTTCACGGCCTTCCTCAAATCGGTCAAGCCGCGTGGCGGTGACCTGGTCCTTCTCGAGATCCAGCCCAAAGTGTACGAGGTCTTCCAGCTGCTCGGGTTCTCGCAGTTCTTCAACATCAAGGACAATCTCGACGAGGCGGTTGAGTTCTTCAAGAAGGGTGGGGCAACGGTCGAATCCGACGTCTTCCCCAAGATCTTCAAGTGCCCGATCTGTTCGAAGAAGCTGAAAGCGACGCGCGCCGGGCGCTTCCGATGTTCCGAATGCAAGACCATTCTCGCAATCGACAACTCTGGACAGGTCTTTCTCGGCTGACGGCCGCTCCATGAACGTGCTTCGAACCGCCTGAGGAGGCATACGTGGGGCTGTTTGACCGATTTCGGCGTCTGGTAAAATCCAACATCAACGACATGATCAGCAAGGCGGAGAACCCTGAAAAGGTGCTCAACCAGCTGATCGAAGACATGAACCGACAGCTCATCGATTCAAAGAAGAGTGTCGCGTCCGCGATCGCGGACGAGAAGAAGCTCGAAAAGCGAATCGAGGATACGCGCGCCCAGGCCGACGAATGGGAGCGTAAGGCGATCCTGGCGGTGCGCGCGGACAAGGACGACCTCGCCCGGCAGGCTCTCGAGCGCAAGCAGTCGCTCGAAGAACTCGCCGACGAGCAGCAAAAGCAGTGGCAGGCCCAACACGAAGCGGTTGAGCGGCTGAAGCTGTCACTTCGCGGTCTGCAGCAGAAGCTCGAAGAGGCGCAGCGAAAGAAGAACCTGCTCATTGCGCGGTCCAAGCGGGTCGAAGCGCAGCGGAAACTCAACGAGACGCTCGGCGGACTCTCCGACACCTCCGCGTTTGAGGCCTTCGACAAGATGTCTGAGAAAATGGACCACATGGAAGCCGAGAACGAGGCGCTCGAAGAACTCAACGCGGGAACCGGAACCAGTGCAGACGCACTGGAGCGGGAATTTGCCAAGTTGGAGAAGCCGGCGGGAGATTCCGACCGACTGCTCGAAGAGCTGCGAAAGAAGATCGCGCTCGAGGATACGCGGGGCGACCAGCCGTCAGCCACGCGAGACAGCGACGGCCACAATGCCGGTCACGGCGGTGGGCCGTCCGCCACCCCCGATGTCGACGAAACCCTCGAAGCGCTCAAGCGCCGGGTCAAGGCCGAAGCCTCCGACTGAGGCGACGCGCCCCGCGCCGCCCGAGGTGAACCCCACCGAGGTGAACCCCACCGAGGCCTCCGCGTCGCGGTCCGGCCGGCAGGCTGGCACCATGCGTGTTCACCTCATCGCCGTCCCTCCAATCCTCGCCAATCAGATTCGTTTTGCAACCGCGGGTGCTTCAGATCTACAATTGAGCTGGTCTCCACGGTTAAATCGCGTACCCGTGTCGGACGTGGTGGTGTTGCCGGTATCGCTTATTTCCGCCCTGCAGAACCGGAGTCCCGTGGTGTGGGCCTCGGCCGTTGTGCTCGCGTTTGGTCCGGCTGAGATGCTTCCGGTGGGGTTCGCGCTTGGTGCACACGACGTGCTGCGGGATCCCTGGACGGCAGACGAGCTGATCGCCCGCCTGCGAGCCCGCTTTCGTGTGCAGCTGCACGCCCGCCTGCAGGCACGAATGACGCTCGATACGGTGGGGTTTGGCATCGACGTGACCGGGAACCTGTCTCCCACGCGTCGGCGGCTTCTCGCCGTTCTGGTCGGGAACTGTGGCCGTGTTGTGCCGCGCCCGGTGCTCGCCTCCGTTCTCCCGGGCCGGTCGGCGACTGATTCGCGGGCGATTGATGTCCATATATCTGCCATACGCAAGGAGATAGCCGGTTCGCCGGGGGCTCTGTCCGGCTGCCTTATCGACGCGGTACGCGGCGAAGGGTACGTGCTGCACATGCCTGTTCCGGGTTGTGGATAATCTGTGTACAGATTCGCCCTATGTACATTCGACTACACAAGTCTTTACCATTGACACGACTTTTCTGTCCACTTCTTTCATCGGCTGGGGGCTTGTCACCATTAACTCATTCTGATGAAGACAATTAAACCGTGCCAAACCGTTTCTGATCTGACATCGGCCGAACGGCTGTCAAGAATATCATACAAGCGTGAGGCCTTCGCTTGTGGATAACCTGTGCATTCAATGGAGAAAAAGCAAAACAGGGGGAGCGCTTTGCGGTTGTTGCACAGCGCACCTGCCCGTGATAGGATTCAACCGACGTGAAAACCAGGGTGCTGCTCGTTTTTTTCGGAGCCTCGTTTGCGCTCGTGGTCCTCTTCGCCGCAATCCAGGCGCTGGTGGTCCTGGGAATCGCATTCGATCCCGTCCAACCAACTCCTCCGTGGGCCGCCGTGTTCGCCCACCTTGCCCACGTGGCTCCCGCGACGGCGCTGGCGGCCATCTTCTGCGCCGCTCCCATCGCCATGTTCGGCCTTCTGCGGTCGCGCGTTCGCCCCATCCTTCCTCTGTTGCTGCTCTTTCCTTTTGTCGCGTTGACGCTGTTTGGCGGGTTGTGGGGCGGAATCCGTCTCGCCGCATCTTATGGCCAACCCGATCCCAAGGCTCTCCACCGGGTGCCCGCCGCCGGTTCGTTTCTTCGGGACCATTCGCGCATCATCTACCTGGATGATCTTCAGGGATGGGAGATCCGTCGGTTGCTGGTCGGTTCGCTGGCCGCTGCGCCCGAAGGGCCGCGGTTTTCGCTCTATCCACAGGGTGTGTTCGATCCCGTTACCGAAGCCATCACCGCGCGGCCGGCATCGGAGACGACCGGCGCGCCGTTCGCCCTGAGCGACGCGGTGCACGCCCCGTGGGCACTCTTCGATCCACCGCCGGCAGTGCGCTCGGTTTCCCGCGACGTGCAGACCGTCGCCACCCTGCTCACTGCAGATCTGGTGGAAACGCCACTGCGCACCGCGGCAGGTATTGCGGCGGTGGCCCTTCTGCTGACTGCATCGTGGGTTCTCCTGCGGCTCACACGCTGGCCGCTGCTCAACGCCCTGCTGACGCTGGGTTGGGTCCGGCTGATTCTGTTCGCTCTTCCGCTCGCGGCGCACCCGGAACTCGCCCACGCCATCGAACGGCTGGTGGGTGCGCCTGAAGCGCTGCGATGGGTCTATCTTCCCGCGGCGATGCTTCTCTGCGGCGTCCTGCTGGTGGGGATCAACATGGTTCTGCCGCCGTTTGATCACTGGCGAAGGGAAGTCCACGGTGAGTAGGCACGGGCGCACCGCGCTCATCGTGTTGCTCTCCATCTACCTCCTGGCGGCGGTGGGATCGGTGGCGTATACCCTTGCAATCTTCCCTCGACCACAGATCCTGCCGGCGTTTCAGGTTTCCTGGATTCTCTGGGCATCGGTGGCGACCCTGATCTCGATCCTCCCGACCGCCCACCTCACCGCCCTGCTGCTGCTCTACTCGCTCTTCATCACCCGTACGCCCGCCTCGCGCGGCGAGGATCTCCTTCCCGCGCTGCGCGGTCCGCTCGTTCTCTGCACCATCCTGGCCATGCTGTTTGCGTTGCTGGTTGGGCTGGTGGAGCCCTACGCCCTCGCGCGCAGGGACGGCGCGGAGCATCAGAGCCGGTTTGCGAGTGCGGTCCTGGAACAGGGGCAACAGCACTTCGCGCGCGGCGAGTACGATCGCGCCATCGCCGATTTTGCCCGGTATCTGCGCCTGGTGGAGAGTGACGAGGAGATCACGGCGCGCATGATTCTGGCGCGCAGCCGCGTCGGGGCCTCGGAAGCCACCGGGGCGGCGGCGAGTCAGGTCTCCTCCGCCGAGGATACAACGGCCGCTTTCGACTCCGACGGTACCGGTACCGGTGCCTTCGCGACCGCGGCCCGGCGCGAAGGGCCCGACGCGGTGACACTCTCGGTTCGGGCCCGCGAGGCGTTGGAGCGGGGCGATTACTTCAGCGCGCACTACTACGCCCGACTCGCTTTGGCGCTCGTATCCGACCTCCCCGAATCCGCCCAGCTCCCCGAAGCCAGACAAACGCTCACCAACGCTACCGACCGGATGAAAGTATTCGGTCAGACCGTGGAGGAGCAGGACGCGCGAGAGCTGTTCGAGCGCAAGCGGCGTGCCCACGAGGGCATCTCCTCGGGAAACGCTCTTGATCTCATCGAGGCGTACCACCAGCTCTCTGATCTGTTGCGTGAACACCCGAGCGATCCCGACGTGATCAGGTACTATCCGGTTGCCCGCGCGGCGGTTCAGGAAGTGTCGTTCTTTCTCAGCGAGTTGCGCGACAGCGAGCACTTTCCGTCGCGCTCCAGTCTCACGTTTCGCAATGGGAGGGAGGCGGCCACGCGGGAGTTTGTTCACATCGACCGGCTCACTCTTGGTGCCGGCGGGGTCTATGCGGAAGGCATCGAGGTGCTGCACTTCGGTGCCGACGGCACCGTTCGATTCCATGCGCGTGCGCCCTACGGCAAGGTCATCGAGCGAGTTGGTGAAGAGTTCGTTTCGTGGATTGTGATGCGTGCGGTGGACCGCGACGCCCGTCTGGTCTACGAGCCGGAGTTTCTCGAAGGAAGCGCGGAGCACGCGCACATTCTGCCGTTGCGCATCCCGGTGGATCGTCTGGAACTGGTTGCCGTGCAGGGTGCTTCCCCCGCGGACCACCGCCTCCCGGAATTGCTGCAGCAGGCGCGGCTTCTGCCCGATTTTGGATATCCCGTCGAGCCGGTGCTCGTTGAGATTGCGATGCGACTGTTGCGCCCGTTCAGCCTGCTGGTGTTTTCACTCTTTGCCGTAGCCTTTGGGTTGCGCTCCCACTACCTCGGCCGACCAAAGCTCCTCGTCGTTGCCGCCGGTATCGTGCTTCCGGTGGTGATCCACTACACCATTCCGTTTTATCTCTTTGCCTACCGCGTGCTGCTCGGGTACGTCGTGCTGACGGCCGGGCTTGCGGTCATGATCGCGGTGCTTGTGGTGACACAGGCCCTCCTTCTGGTCTGGGCCCTCTTTGCGATGGCGGCGCAGATGGCCTCAGCGTGACTCCCTCCCAGTTCATTCTCCGGGTAACACGATTGAATCTGGCCGGGAAGGTCATCGGCACGGTTGTCGGGTTGAGTGCCGGAGTCTTTGGTGCGGTGTTTGGGCTGCTCATTGGCGCCCTCGTGGACGAAGCGGTTCGTTTTGCCCGTGACCGTACCTCGCTGGCTCGACTCATTGAGCATCAACCCGCTCCCGGAGACGAAGACCCCCTTCCGCTTGATGTTGCCCTGGTGGTGCTTGTCGCGGCGGTGCGCACCGGCTCGGAAGCGCCACCCGAGCAGGCGCCCGGCCTGGGGCATGATGGCATCGCCACGGTGGTTGCCCGGATCGCCGAGATCTGCTCGCTCACTCCGCGGCGCACGACCGAACTGACCCACATCGCCGAAGAGGCCCGATCCCTGGCGGTGCACACAACCAGCGCCGCGCTTGCCGATCGACTGCGCCCTCGACTGGGAAGTGAGCAGCGGGTTTCCGTGGTCGATCTGCTGTTGAGTCTGGGGGCCGCGCCGGTGCGCGTTCGCACGGTGGCGGAGCGCTTCGCAGTCTCCGATGAAGACTACCGTGCTGCACGCGCGCGGTGGCGCAGGCTCGATGCGCAGGCATGCGCGGTTCTGGGCGTGGACGCTCACAGCTCGCTGGAGGACATCAAGCGAACCTACCGCACGCTGGCGATTCAATTCCATCCCGACGCTCTGATCGGTCTGGATGATGAGCAGAAGCGCCAGGCCGAGGAGGCGTACCTGCGTGTGCAGGATGCCTACCGAACAATTCTCGCCGCGTTCGAGTGATTCTCCGGCTCAGTTTGTCACATCAACCCGCGTGATATTCGCCCCCAGCCCCGCCAACCGCGCCGCGAGGTTTTCGTACCCACGCTCGATCTGGTAGACGTTGTGGATCACGCTGTCGCCTTCGGCACAGAGCGCAGCGATCACCATCGCCATACCCGCGCGCACGTCCGGTGAGGTCAACACCGATCCGGTGAGACGGCTCGGTCCGGAGACCACCGCGCGGTGCGGATCGCACAGGACAATGCGCGCGCCCATTCCGATCAACTTGTCCACAAAGAACATTCGCGACTCAAACATCTTCTCGTAGATCAGAACGGTGCCGGCCACCTGGGTGGCAACCACCAGGACAATGCTGGTGAGGTCGGGCGGGAATCCGGGCCACGGCGCGTCGTCGATTTTTGGTATCGCTCCACCGAGATCGGACGAAACCGCGAGTGTCTGTCGTGACGGGACGTGGATGACGTCGCCATCCTGTTCCCACTGGATGCCCAGCCGGGCAAACGCGATCCGCATCATGCGCAGGTGGCGCGCCGGGGCGTCCTCAATGGTCAGTTCACCACGGGTTGCCGCGGCCAGCCCAATAAAGGACCCAATCTCCATGTAGTCCGACCCAATGCGAAAGCTCGCACCGTGCAGGCGCTTGACCCCGCTGATGGAGAGGATGTTGGAGCCAATGCCGGTGATGCACGCGCCCATCGCGTTGAGCATCGCGCAGAGGTCCTGAATATGGGGTTCGGAAGCTGCGTTCTCAATGACGGTCTCTCCCTCTGAGAGTACCGCAGCCATGAGGGCGTTCTCCGTTGCGGTTACCGAGGCTTCATCCAGAAAAATCTCGGTTCCCTTCAGGCGCGCGGCCGAGAGAACAAACATGCCGTCGACTTCGACCGTTGCACCCAGCGCCGAGAGAGCCAGAAAGTGCGTATCCAGCCGCCGACGTCCGATCACGTCGCCACCGGGCGGTGGCAGCGTCACGCCCCCGGTGCGGGCAAGCAGCGGGCCGGCAAAGAGAATCGATGCGCGGATCTTGGTCGAGAGTTCCTCAGGAATCTTGTTGGTGCGAATGTTGCCGGTGGTAATCCGGTACTCTCGATCAGCGGTCTGTTCAACGGTGGCGCCGAGGTAGGCCAGCACTTCCATCATCACCTGCACGTCTTCGATGTCCGGAATGTTCTGCAGCACAACCGGTTCATCGGTCAGAAGGGTCGCGGCAAGACAGGGCAATGCGGCGTTTTTGTTTCCGTTTGCGCGAATCGTTCCGCGAACCGGGGTTCCTCCGGTGATCTGGTACTTGAACACGGCTTATTCTCTCCTTGGTTGCTCGATCGGGCGCAGGTAGAACTGGCGACCGGCAAAGGGGTTCTTCCCCATGGTAATGTCAACGTGAAAAAAAAGGTCGTCGTTGGTCGTAGTGATCAGACGCACGCCCGTTTTGACGCTCGACTCGCGACCGCCCTCCGAGAAGGGGCTGCGGGTTACCACCGGAAACATCAGGTCGCGTACCATGCGGTCGTCAATGAGGCGGCCCGGTGAATGGGTCGCACTGTCTGATGCCGCGGCGGTTGCCGATTCCGGCGCTCCAGGAGCGAAGAGCGCGGTAACCATCTGCTCCAGCGACCGACCCGCCGCGGCAAGCTCGGTGCGAGTCGACGGGATAATGGTGTGATCGGCAAATGCTGACAGGTTACCGTTGACCGCGAGTCGGCGTGCAGTGTCCAGAAACCGCGTGAGGTTTCGTACCACGTTGATGGTTTCTATGGTCTGAAAACCGCTGCCGGTCCATTGGGTCCAGGTGATGAGCGTTTCCACGACGCGGCCCTGCTCCAGGATCTGCTGCGAGCGAACCACGTCGCGCACACCGTTGCCATCGATGTCGCTGACCACGGTTCGCGTGGCGCCGTCATTTTCGATCACCACCATGCTGGGCGTGCCGTCGCTGCCAAATCCGCACCAGTACTGTTCGGTTCCACCGCGGGTCGTCACCAAAACGCTGAAGACGGCCGGGCCAGCGTCTTCACGCCGATCGCTCCCCAGCGGTTCGACCGTTACCGCGGTAACCACGCGCCGTCGTCCGAGGGAGAACCGGTGCTGCTCCGCGGGTTCGCGGTTGGTATCTGCAAACACGGCGAGGTAGAGATCAGGGGTCCGCGCATCAGCGCGAAAGAGACGCGATGCATCGGCCAGCGTTTCGGCGGTGGCAAGGTCGCGGAAGTCAGCCCCAACCAGCAGCAGTGCCACGTGATGTCGTCCGTCCGCGTTGATCTCCGCCGCGGCACCCAGAAACGAGTCGGTTCCGACGGTAACGGGTACTACGGTTGCGTCGGTGGTGCGGATCAGCGCCGCGGCACGGGCGAGGAGGGCGGCCTGGTCATCGGGCGTCAGGGCGGCGGGCCGCTCTGCGACCCCGGCTGCGCGGGGAGTATCGCTGCGAGCCGGGTCGGTCGCCGTGGTGTGAGCCCCCGGTTCGGCGCTCGGATCAACGCTCGGATCCTGGTCGGCTGGGAGCGATGGCTGGTGCGGGATATCGGATGATCCGCCGTCGCGAATCGGTGTTGCACAGCCCCACAGCATGAAGAGCGCAGAAAGGGCGAGTGCGCACGCGAAAACACGACAGTGGTGACCAGGGAGCATGGTGCATCATAGCGATGATTCGGGCTTTTCGCTACCGGCCAAACTTGATTTTTGTGGCGCTTTGCCCGATGATGGCCCCAACAATGAGGAACTCACCACCATGCGAGTACTGAAATTCGGGGGTAGCTCCGTCGGCGACGCCGACCGGATCCGCGATGCAGCAGCCATCATTCAATCTTCCGCATCGGCGGGGACGATCGCGGTTGTTCTCTCGGCCATGAAGGGAATCACCAACCTGCTGCTTCAGACGGCTGCGGAGGCGGCCGCCGGGGATGAGACGTATCACGCCCACCTGGACCAGATTCGTCTGCGACACGGGCAGACCATCGAGAGCCTCTTTTCTGCCGCCGATCGCGCGGTGGTGTTGCAGCCGATCGACGACCTCATCAAGGAGCTCGCCGATATTCTTCGCGGCGTGCAGCTGGTCAAAGAGTGCTCCCCTCGCACCATGGACCTCGTGGTCAGTTTTGGTGAGCGGATGAGCTGCCGAATCATGGCGGCGTTTCTTGACTCGCTCGGCGCGCCCGCCATCATGGTCGATGCGCGCGATCTCGTCATCACCGACAATTATCACGGTAGTGCCGCCGTCGATTTTGCGCTCTCCTACCGGTTGATCGCCGAAGCGCTGCGCGGACTGGCCGAGATTCCCATCATCACCGGCTTTATTGCATCCACGGATGAGGGAGTTACCACCACTCTGGGAAGAAACGGCAGCGACTATACCGCGTCACTGGTGGGCGCCGCGGTTGGCGCACGCGCCATCGAGATCTGGACCGACGTGGACGGGGTGTTGAGCGCCGATCCGCGCTGTGTACCCGAGGCCTTTGTGGTGCCGCAGCTCTCGTTCAAGGAGGCCATGGAGCTATCCTACTTTGGCGCAGAGGTCATCCATCCCTACACCATGATTCCCGCGGTTGAGAAGAACATTCCAATCTGGATCAAGAACACGCTCAACCCCAATGCACCCGGTACACGCATTTCGGACGATCCAACCCGCGACCGCCACCCCATTACCGGTATCGCGTCCATCGAAGGGGTCGCACTGATCAACGTGGAAGGCGGCGGCATGGTTGGGGTTCCCGGCATGGCGGGCCGGGTCTTCTCCACGCTGGCACAGGTGGGGGTAAACATCATCATGATTTCCCAGGCGTCGAGCGAGCACAGCATCTGTCTGGTGTGCCGGCAGAATCAGGCTCGCCTCGCGCTGGAGGCGCTCAAACGCGAGCTCGCGCACGAGTTGGAGCAGAAGCAGATCGAGCGATTCGAACTCATCGATCGGCTCGAGATCATCGCCGTCATCGGCGAAAAGATGCGCGGCACCCCGGGCATCTCGGGCAAGCTCTTCAGCGCCCTCGGCGACGCAAAGATCAACGTGCTCGCCATCGCCCAGGGCTCCTCGGAGATGAACATCTCGTTTCTGGTGCATCAGGACGACGCCAGACGGACCCTCCAGGTGGTGCATCGAGGGTTCTTCGACGCAGACGCGGGGCGCACGGCATGATCTTTGCCTCTACCCGGACGCCAACCGACCGTGTAACCTTCGCCGAGGGCATCTTCCGCGGCCTCGCTCCCGACGGAGGTCTCTACCACCCGGTTTCGCACCCGGATCTCTCCAACGTCATCGGCGACATGAACGCCGCAACGAGCTTCGCGGAACTCGCCGGGGAGGTAGTCTTTGCCCTCCTGCACGATGAACTATCGCGAAGCGATGCGGAACAGATCACCCGACGCGCATTTCCCTTTTCGCCGGCAATTGTATCGCTGGGCCCGCGGCTCCAGCTGCTGGAGCTCTTTCACGGACCCTCCTGCGCATTCAAGGATTTTGGCGCCTCGTTCCTCGCTGCGTGCATGGAACACTTCCTCGGTGCCCGCGACCGGCGGGCCGTCATTCTCACCGCCACCAGCGGTGATACCGGAAGCGCCGTTGCGCAGGCATTCCACGGTGTGCACAACATCGAGGTGGTGATTCTCTATCCGTCGGGGCGGGTGAGTCCGCTGCAGGAGAAGCAGCTGACCACGGTGGGTGGCAACGTCCACGCGGTGGAGGTGCACGGCTCCTTCGACGACTGCCAGCGCATGGTCAAGGAGGCCTTCGTTGACCAGCGCTTGACCTCCGGGCTCTCGCTGACCTCGGCCAACTCCATCAATCTCGGCCGCCTGCTGCCACAGTCGTTCTACTACCTCCACGCTGCGGTGCAGATGGCGCCTGCTCGACCGGTCTTCTGCGTTCCCAGCGGGAACTTCGGCAATCTCACCGCCGGCGTTCTGGCGTGGAAGTGGGGAATGGCGGCGTGCCGGTTTCTGGCCACCACCAACGCAAATGACGTGGTGCCGCACTACCTCGCCACCGGAGAGTTTGCGCCGCGGCCCTCGGTGCCCACCCTCTCCAACGCCATGGACGTGGGAAACCCGAGCAACTTTGAGCGGCTCGCCGCCCTTTTCGATCACGACGTCACCCAAATGCGCGCGCAGATCGAGGGCGCCTCGATTGCCGATGCCGATACGTCGGCGACCATCGCGCGATACCATCGCGAACAGCGCATGTTTCTCTGTCCCCATACCGCCACCGGAGTTCTTGCCGCCGAGCGATACCGGGACCGGCACACCGATGCATCGGCAGACCATCCCATTCTCTGTCTGGCCACCGCGCATCCAGGGAAGTTCCTGGAGGTGGTGCAGGAGGCAACCGGAGAGCAGCCCCCCTTGCCGCCGCAGCTCGCGGAAGCGCTCGCTCGGCCCAAGGTTGCGGTCCCGATGGCAAACCAACTCGAGCCGTTGCGCGAGTTCCTGCTGGATTCGTTCTGAGTCTGTTTCCCTATTCCACGTAGAGACGCAGCAGCTTCTTCCCGTCGGTCGATCGAAACGGATTAGCCCGGTTCTTCAGAAAGCTGCGGTACACCGTGCACGCGCGATAGTAGCCGTCCGGCCCGCGATAGGTGGAACAGAGATCGCACCGGTACAGCTCCAGCAGAAGTGGAAAGAGCGGCGACGCCATCGCGCGCTCGCTGCGATAGGTGGGAAGCCGGTGCAGCGCGCCGGGGAGCATGTGGTTTTGGATCAGCCACTCGACGTCCGAGACAAAGCCTGCGGAGAAACCCAGACGGCGCAGGAGGCGTGCCGCGGTGCGGGCGCCGATCTCGGCGTGTTTGTCGAAGGCGCGCTCGCGCGTCCGCTCGGAGTAGGGTTTTCCGCTGTCGTGCAGAAGAAGCGCAGCGGCCAGGGTGAGGTTTCGCGTTTTGCGATAGCGCAGCGTTTCCAGCGTATGCTCCCAGACGTTTCCCTCCGGGTGGTGTTCCTTGGAGTGTCCGGTATCGTTCATCGGCTCCAACTCCGGCCAGAGCCGTGCAACCGCACCCGAGTTCATCAGGAGTGCAAGGCCGCGCTCGCCGTGGTCTCCGGTCAGCAGGTCGATGAAGAGTCGACGCTGTAACTCGGTGGGGATGTCCGCGGTTGCCCCGGCGTCCTTGATACCCGAGGTCTCCGTGGAGTGCAGCGGTGATTCCGGCTCCGGCACGGTCAGGTCGTACCGTGCGGCAAGGACTGCCGCCTCGTAGAGCGAGCCGGGCTCGCCGGTCTGCCGCGCGGAAACCGTTCCGCCGCGCAGCTCCTGGTAGGCGTCCGCGCGATCGAGGAAAACGTCGGCCCGTGGATCGAACAGGAAATCCAGTACACCAAAGCCAAACCGCGGCATTGGTTCGTCATCGTCCACGCAACGAAAATGAATCGCTCCCTCTCCGTTGGGAAGGCACGCATCCCACTGGTCCAGGCCCGGATAGGTGAGGTCGGCAACTTCCCGTGCCAGATCGACGATGCCCCCCCTCACCACCACGTACAGATTCTCACCGGGTGGTTTGCGGAAGTAACGGTCCAGCGCGCTGAAAGACGCGAGGTACCACGGGCTTCTCAGTTGACGCAGGCTCTCCTGTCCCGGCGCGTCAGCAAGAGGAGAGAGGTCGTCACGGGAGGGGTTGCCGTGTCTGGATGTCTGGGTGGAAAGCGCGGGTGCATTCACGAAGGGCCTCTCGATGCCAAAGATACCACGTGCGCGCCCGGATCGGAAACGCCATTCCCGGCATATTTCCAGAATCCGTCCTTCCCGCTATACTGGTCTCTCATCGCACGTCACATACTACGGAGGTCACACGTGAGTCTCGAGCAACTGATCGAACTGTCCCGTTTGTACGGAAGCAACCCCCAATGGGTCCTGGCCGGCGGCGGCAACACCTCGGTCAAGATCAAGAATACTCTCTACGTCAAGGCGTCGGGGACAACCCTTGCCGACGCATCAGAGGCAACCTTCGTGAAGATGGACCGCAAGAAGCTGGCCGCGGTGCTGAAGAAGGAGTATCCCGCAGAGCCCGCGGAGCGCGAAAGCCAGGCACTGCAGGACCTCCTCGATGCCCGGGCGGAGGGGCAGGAGCTTCGACCCAGCGTCGAGACGCTGATGCACGAGCTTCTCCCGTTCACCTTCGTCATCCACACCCACCCGCCGATGGTCAACGGCATCACCTGTTCGCAGCAGGCCGAACAGGCGGCGCGAACGGTGTTTGGCGATGAAGTGGTCTGGATTCCCAACGTCAATCCGGGGCTCATCCTTGCCACCACCATCCGCGATGCCATCAAGGAATACAAGACCCAACACGGGACCCCTCCGTGGCTCGTTCTGCTGCAGAACCACGGTCTGGTGGTGGCCGGAGACACTCCCGAAGAGATCCTCGCCCGACACCGGGACGTTGCCTCGCGCGTCAAGGCGCACATCACCCGTTTCCCCGAGCTCGACACCGTGCCCTACGATGGTCGTCAGGCGGAAACCCTCGCCTACCAGATCGCCCGGGCTGCCGATGAACTCGTTCCGGGGACGCCGGATCATCAGGCGGTGTTCATCTGCAACCGGGAAGTCTTTCGCCACGTACGGTCGGCCAAAGCGTTCACGCCCCTGTCGCGCGCGTTTTCGCCCGACCACATCGTCTACGCCGGTCATCGCATTCCCTTTCTGACTCAAACCGACGACTTCGGTGCCGAGCTGGCAGCGGTACGCCGCGAACTGGAGGATTTTCTGCGTGAGACCGGACGGATCCCTCCGGTGGTTGCACGCGAGGGGCTGGGTGTTTTCATCACCGGCCGGAATCGCCGAATGATGGACGCTGCGGCCGCGCTCTTTCTTGACGCCGTGCAGATCGCCGTCTACACTCAAGCCTTCGGGGGCGAGGCGTTTCTTCCGCCGGAACAGACCGATTTCATTCTCAACTGGGAAGTCGAACGGTTTCGCACCAGGGTAAGCGCGGGCGAATAGCCGGGAGCAGAGGTATGGACTACGCGATCGCCGTCTTCGACGTCGGCAAGACCAACAAAAAGGTTCTGATCTACGACAATCAATTGACCCTCCAGGAAACGGTGTCACAGCGGTTTCCCTGCGTCATGACCGACGGCGTCTCGACTGAACCGGTTGAGCAGATCGAAGAGTGGTTTCTGCAGCAGCTGTCCGTCCTGGCCGCCAAATGGCCCATCCGGGTCATCACGGTTTCCACCCATGGAGCAGCCTTCGTCTGCGTGGACGCCGACGGAAAGCCGGCCGTGCCCGTGATCGACTACACCCACGACCCGGGAGATGACTTTCACGACACCTTCTTTGACAGGTGCGGATCCCGGATCGATCTTCAGAAGAGCACCGCAACCGCAGAGCTGAAACCCCTGGTCAATCCCGGCAAGGCGCTCTTCTTTCTGCAGGAGCGCTTTGGCGAACGCTTCGCCCAAACGAAGTCGATTCTCTTCTATCCGCAGTACTACGGGTACCGCCTGACGGGTGAGATTGCCGCCGACTACACCTACCTCGGGTGCCACACCTTTCTCTGGGATTTTGGCGCCGATCGCTGGTCTTCGGTAGCCGACAGCCTCGGGGTGCGCGACCTGCTGCCCGAGCGGGTCGGCTCACCGTGGGAGCGGCTGGGCACCATCACCCCCGACATTGCACGCCGCACGGGCCTTGATCCGTCTACCGTGGTCACCCTCGGTGTCCACGACTCCAACGCGTCTCTGCTTCCGTACCTGCTCAAAATGGAAGGTGACTTCGTTCTGAACTCCACCGGAACGTGGTGCGTTGCCATGCATCCCATGGACCGCGTGTTCTTCTCCCCCGATGAGCTCGGGAAGACCGTCTTCTACAACCGTTCCGCCTTCGGTAGCCCGGTCAAGACGTCGGTTCTGCTGGGCGGGCTGGAGTTCGAGACCTACAGCACGCTGCTGCTGGAGCTCAACCACGCCGAAGCATTCCCCGAGTTTAACGCCGTGCTCTCGCAGCGCGTGATCCGCGATCGCTCGTTGTTCATTATGCCGAGCGTGGTCCGTGGTTCCGGGCAGTTCCCCGACTCGGAGGCCCGGGTGGTCGAGGGAGACAAAACCTACACCCTGGAGCAGATTCGCTCTCGTGAGGCGGTCCCCGAGTTCTTTTCGGACCTTCCCGTGGCGTTTGCGGTGCTCAACCTGTCTCTGGTCATGCAGACCGGTGTTGCCCTGGATCGTGTCGGGCACACGCCGGGAATGGCGATCTACACCGAGGGCGGGTTTCGCAACAACCTGGATTACAATTCGGTCCTGGCGGCGCACCGTGATGACACACCCCTCTACCTGAGCGACCTCAAGGAGGCCACCTCGTTCGGGGCCGCGATGATCGGCCGCACCGCGTGGGAAAACATCGACATCCGCTCTCTCGCTTCGACCTTCGACATCCATACGCAGGCCATTCGCCCCGCTTCGCTGGAGGGGCTGGCCGAATACGCGGCAGCCTTCATGGATCGGCTGTAACACCGGGAAGCGGCCTCCAAGGAGTTTTGCAGTGACCATCATTCCCGCCATCGATCTCCTGGGAGGAGAGTGCGTACGCCTCACCCAGGGCGATTACGCCCAGGTTGACGTCTACAGCTCAGACCCCGTCGCAGTGGCTCAGTCCTTCGTGGCGGCAGGTGCACGGCGGATCCACATCGTGGATCTGGATGCCGCTCGAGGAAACCCCGCAACCAACCGCGCGGTGATCGGGGCAATTCGGGCTGCGGTCGCGTGTACCATCGAACTCGGCGGAGGCATTCGCGCGGAGTCCGATGTGGAGGAGCTCGTGGGACTGGGGGTCAACCGGCTGGTGGTTGGCACCACCTTCGCACGGCGCCCCGAGGTGATCCGGGAATGGAGCGCTCGCTACGGAGCACGGTTCATTGCGGGCATCGATGCGCGCGACGGCGTGGTCTGTGTCCAGGGTTGGGAACAGCGCACGGAGATCCAGGACGTCGATCTGGCAGCAACCGCGCGCGAGATGGGCGCCTGCGCGATCATCTACACCAACATCGCGCGCGACGGGATGCTCGGCGGCCCCGACATCGACGGTACCAGCCGGATCGCCGCGGCTTCCGGGCTGCCGGTCATCCTGTCGGGGGGAATCGGGTCGGCCGATGATATCGAGCGCGTTGCCAACCACTCCCACCAGGGAGTGGTTGGTGTAATCGCCGGAAAGGCGGTCTACACGAAGGCGCTGTCGCTTCCCGAGCTGTTTGCGAAATTCCCCGGCACGGAGGGAGGAACACCATGGTAGAAACGCTCCCGGTGGTCGTCTGCGATCACACCGGCAATCCGGTTGCCGTACGGCATACCTCGGAGAAAGGATTTCACAAGAGCACCGAACAGGGGCGACTCTGGCTGGTCGATGCCGACACCGAGCGGCTCCTTCCCATGGAAGGGGAACTACCGCTTCGCTCTGTGGTTGCCCGAGACGGCTTCTACCTCGCGACGCTCGAAGGCTCGGCTTCAACCACCGGTTCCGACGCCGCGACCAGTCGCGGCGTCCTCGAGCAGCTGCAGGCAGCGCACGCCGGCTCGCGGGTCGGTGGTGTCGACAGGGGTGAGCCGGACCGCGGGGCCACCGGAGTCAACGCTCCCCGCCCGACCGACGGCCCCACCGCAAGCCCCGCCGACCGCGTGCCGACCGGCGCCACCGTCGGCGGCGAGGTGCTCTCCCGCCTGCAGGGCGTCATCGCCCAGCGGCAGGCGACCATGCCGGAAGGTTCGTACACCACGCATCTCTTTCAGAAAGGGCCCGACAAGATTCGCAAGAAGACCGGCGAAGAGGCGGTAGAACTGCTGCTCGCCCGCACCAACGACGAGATGCTCTCCGAAGCCGCCGACCTCATCTATCACCTGATGGTTCTGCTTCAGGCATCCGGCCTGCACATCAACGCCGTACTCGAACGCCTCGCCGGGCGGATGGACGGGTAGGCAGGCTACTTCGCGACGGCTGCGGCGATCCGCGACCCCATCTCTTCGGTTCCCACCTCGGTGAAGCCGGGGGCGCCCGCCTCGGGCGACGGCATGATGTCCCGCGTGCGCGCTCCCTCGTCAAGAACTCGCGAGATTGCGGTGAACACCGCGTCGTACGCGGCGTCCATGCCAAAGCTGTACTTCAACAGCATCGCCATGGAGAGAATCTGCGCGATGGGGTTTGCGATGCCCTGTCCGGCGATGTCGGGTGCCGAGCCACCGGAGGGTTCGTAGAGCCCGAAGACGGGGGCGTCCATGGTACCCATCTGAGTGCTGGAGAGCGACGCACTCGGCAGCATCCCGAGGGACCCGGTAATCATCGACGCCTCATCGGAGAGGATGTCGCCAAACATGTTGCCGCAGAGCAGCACATCAAACTGCCGTGGATTGCGCACCAGCTGCATCGCGGCGTTGTCCACGTACATGTGCGAGAGTGCCACGTCGGGGTATTCGCGAGCAATGCTCGTGACGACCTCCCGCCACAGCACCCCATTGGCCAGCACGTTGGCTTTGTCGATCGAGGTGACCCGCTTCTGCCGCTTCTGCGCCGCCTGGAAGGCCACGTGAGCGATCCGCTCGATCTCCGGGCGGGTGTAGACCATGGTATCCACGGCGCGCTCGTCGGTTTTCTCCTTGGGCGAGCCAAAGTAAATCCCGCCGGTCAGTTCGCGGACCACCAGAACGTCGAGTCCATCGCCAATCACCGACGACTTCAGCGGTGACGCATCCTTGAGCTGCGGAAAGATGATCGCCGGGCGCAGGTTGGCAAAGAGCCCAAAGATCTTGCGCAAGGGGAGCAGCGCCGCGCGCTCGGGCTGCTGGTCCGGCGGCAGGGACTCCCACTTGGGACCACCCACCGATCCAAAGAGCACCGCGTCGGCCTCGCGACAGATGCGGACGGTCTCGTCGGGCAGCGCCTGTCCGTGATTATCAATGGCAATGCCTCCCACGTCGGCGGCCCGACGCACAAAGCTGCACTCAAACCGTTGTTCCACCGCCGTGAGTACCGCGTCGGTGGCCCGCATCACCTCGGGACCAATTCCATCTCCAGCCAGAACGGCTATTGTTTGCTGTTTCATGCCCGACACCATATCGAGAAAACCCAAGCGTTGAAAGTAGCGCCATCATCGTGTATCATGGTGCGACAATCGACCATCGTCCCATACGCATGAAGGAGTTTTCCATGAATACCAAGGCTGTAGAGGCCATCGCGCTATCCGTTCGCTCGCTGTCCATGGACGGTGTCCAGGCGGCAAACTCCGGACATCCCGGACTCCCACTCGGCATGGCCGAGCTCGGCGCGCTTTTGTACGGTGAGATCCTGCGCCATTATCCCGGTGATCCCAGCTGGCCAAACCGCGACCGGTTTGTTCTTTCCGCAGGTCACGGGTCGATGTTCCTCTACTCGCTGCTCCACCTCTCCGGCTACGACGTGTCGCTGGATGATCTCAAGCAGTTCCGCCAGGTTGGGTCAAAGACTCCCGGGCATCCGGAGTACGGCCACACGCCGGGTGTCGAGACCACCACCGGCCCCCTCGGGCAGGGCATCTGTAACGCGGTCGGAATGGCCATCGCAGAGACCATGCTCGCCGATGCCTTCAACACCAAGAAGCACGCCGTGGTCGATCACTTCACCTACGTGCTCTGCGGCGACGGCGATCTCATGGAAGGCATTTCCGGAGAGGCGAGTTCGCTCGCCGGCCATCTCGGTCTTGGCAAGCTCATCGCTTTTTACGACTCAAACAAGATCAGCATCGAGGGTTCCACGGAGCTTGCGTTCACCGAGAACGTGATGCAGCGCTATGAGGCGTACGGTTGGCAGGTGCTCTCCGGCGATGCCTACGATACCAAGGGCATCGAGGCCCTCGTCGAGCAGGCCCGGGAAGAGACCGAGAAACCAACCCTGATCCATCTCACATCGATCATCGGCAAGGGGTCGCCCAACAAGGCCGGCACGCACGAGGTGCACGGCGCCGCGCTGGGAGACGACGAGGTGCTCGCCACCCGCCGCGCCCTCGGTCTCGGCGATAACGACGCCTTTTTCGTCCACCCTGACGCGAAGGGGTTTTTCTCCGAGCGCTACGAGGAGCTCAAACGCGAGCACGACGAGTGGCAGGAACTCTTCGTGGAATGGGCAGAGGCCAATCCGGAACTCAAGCAGAAGTGGGACAAGTACTACTCGGACGGCACCTCGTTGCTGCCGCGCGTCGAGATGCCCGAGTTCAAGGTCGGCGACAAGCTGGCAACCCGTCAGGCAAGCGGAAAGGTCCTGCAGGCCCTCGCCAAGCGCGTGCCTCATCTCGTCGGCGGTTCCGCCGACCTCGCTCCGTCCAACAACACCGCCCTGCCGGGGTACGGTTCCTTCTCGCGAAGCAACCGCTCGGGTCGCACGCTCCACTTTGGCGTGCGCGAGCACGGCATGGGAGCCATCTGTAACGGCATGTCAGTGCACGGCGGGTTCCGTCCCTTCTGCGCCACCTTCCTGGTCTTCACCGACTATATGCGCGGCGCGATGCGTCTTTCTGCCCTGATGAAGCAGCCGGTGATCTACATCATGACCCACGACTCGATCTTCCTGGGCGAAGACGGCCCCACTCATCAGCCAATCGAGCACCTGGCGGCGATGCGCTGCATCCCCAATATGCTTGTGCTCCGCCCCGGTGATGCGCAGGAGACCGCGCAGGCGTGGCTCATGGCGATGGAGAACACCCAGGGTCCGACGGTTCTCGCCCTGACCCGGCAGGGGCTCCCAGTCTACGAAAAGGCTGATGCGTCGTGGACCAGGACAGCGCGCCGTGGTGCCTACGTGGTTCAGGACACCGACGGACCCCCCGACGTTGTGGTGGTTGCCACCGGCTCCGAGGTTTCCCTCGCCGTTGCCGCAGCTGCCGATTCCGGCAAGAAGGTGCGCATCGTCTCCATGGTCTCGCGCGAGCTCTTTCACGCGCAGGACCGCGAGTTCCGCGAAGCGATCGTCCCGCCCGGCGTACGCACCATCGTCGCCGAGCTCGGTGTCGCGCAGGGTTGGGAGGGGTTTGTCCAGGACCGCGACGACCTCTTCGTCCTGTCGGATTTCGGCGCCTCCGGCCCGGGAGACAAGGTCGCGGAGCATTTTGGCCGCACGCAGAAGGATCTCGCAGCGCTCATCGCGCGCTGAGCGGACACGGCACGCGAAGGGGGGAGAAATGCAACGATACCTGCTGGGCTTTGACGTAGGAAGCTCGTCGGTCAAGGCGAGTCTGGTGGACGCGGAGACCGGGAAATCGGTCGACTCGGCTACCTCGCCGGACACCGAGCTCAAGATTCACGCCCCCCGTTCAGGCTGGGCCGAACAGGACCCCGAGGTCTGGTGGGAGCACGTGCAGACGGCCGCCGCCATGATCCGGTCACGCCACGCCAAAGAGATGGCGGCAGTAGCCGCGGTGGGGATCTCCTACCAGATGCACGGTATGGTGCTGGTGGACAAAGCCGGAGCGGTGCTGCGGCCCTCCATCATCTGGTGCGACAGCCGAGCCGTTCCCTACGGGAATCGCGCCTTTGAGGCCCTTGGTGCGGACGTCTGCCTTCCTCGACTGCTCAATTCTCCCGGAAACTTTACCGCCGCAAAGCTGGCGTGGGTCAAGGAGAACGAGCCGGAGCTCTTTGAGCGAGTGCACAAGGTGATGCTGCCCGGCGACTACATCGCGTTTCGCCTTACCGACCAGATCACAACCACTCCCTCCGGATTGTCCGAGTTCATCCTCTGGGACTACACCACCGACGACACGGCCCGGTTTGCGCTGGAGCACTTTGGATTCTCAGAGTCCGTGCTGCCAACCGTACAACCCACCTTCGCCGTTCACGCCGGCGTGCGTTCGGATGTTGCCGAGCGCCTCGGGATTCCGGCCAACACCCCGGTCTCGTACCGTGCGGGGGATCAGCCCAACAACGCCTTCAGCCTCGGTGTGCTCAACCCGGGTGAAGCCGCCACCACCGCGGGAACCTCCGGGGTCGTCTACGGCATTCTGGACACCCCGCAGTACGATCCCCGGTCACGGGTCAACACCTTCGTTCACGTCAATCACGGCCCGGATGCAGGGCGATACGGGGTGCTGCTCTGCCTCAACGGCACGGGGATTCTGTACAAGTGGCTGAAGGATGTCTGCGTAGCGCCCTTCGGCGGCAATGCAGCCGGCGCCGCGGAGGCTGCCCATGCGGCGCCGGCGGGCTACGCCGAGATGAACGAAGCCGCCGCCACCGTGCCCGTGGGCAGCGA
>REDM01000239.1 GCA_007693485.1 Spirochaetaceae bacterium | reverse complement strand
AAGGCGGAGATTACCGGGGTTTCTGAAACGGCGAACAGCGCCGATACCGACGTCACACACAACAGCGCAACTGCCAGAGGGAGCGCGCGGGGGGACAGAATTCGCTTCATACGTTGTTTCTATTTCTGGCAGGAAGTGCAATTTGTGTCAAGGCCGCCCCGGTGCGAACAAACGGTCAGTTCCCGAACGGGATGAGCCCCACCAGGCCGCGGATGTCCTCGTCGGTAAACCGTACGCCGGCGCCCAGAAAGAACTCCCGTGAGTCAGGATTGAGGATGTTGGTCATGCCGCCGGTGACGTAGAGCCAGTACCACGGAAGGTCTCCATCCGGGTTGTAGAACGGAAAGAGCGTTCCGGTGGCGCGCAGGTTGGGTTCGTCGTCTCCGCCAAACGCAAACAGCTCGCCGGAGAGCATCAACTGAGACACCGGGCGCAGGTCCAGGCCAAACCCGCCGCTGCTTTCGATCAGGCCGCCCCGCATGGTCACCGGCCCAAAGTGGCGTGCGATCTGCGCGTTGAACCTCACATCATCGGTGACGATGGTCTCATCCGTTACGGTGGTGGTGGTTGGCCCTCCGCCCACGCTCTCCGCTTCGGTGATGGTGCGGCGGCGGCTGACGCCCTCGGGCGTATCAACCACACCGATCTCGTAATAGCCTTGCCGGCTGCGGGGTAGAAGCCGCAGCGAGAACGCACTCTGCGTCGCTTCCCGCTCGGTCAGGTAGGCCGACTCAAATCCAACCTGAACTCCCAGGCCGCGAACCTGCTCGATCAGCGCTTCGGTGCTGCGGGCCACGCTGACCACTCGCTCGTACAGCTCATCCTCGTACACCACCCGGCCGATGTTGCCTTCTCCCCGGCGCATCGTACCGGTCATGTCCTCCACGTCCTGCATGGAACGGCGCAGCGAAACCGTGGCCGTCTCGACCTCATCGATTGAGCGGCGCATCGCCAGGATCGATTCCTGTACATCCTCGTCCCGGGAGTCCACCAGCAGGGCGATGCGCTCCACGGTGATGGCCACATCGGCGAGGATGCGGGACACCTGCTCGAGGTCATTCTGCGAGCGGGCATCAACGCGGGCAATAATGCGATCGATGCCTTCGAGTGAACTCGCAAGCAGCTGTACGTGCTGGCGCCGCAGCTCGGCGACCAGTTCGCGGATCTCGTGACCCGCGTCTTCGGCGGCGGTCAGTGTTTCCGAGAAGTCGCCGCGAACCGAGACGCGCTCGATCCTTCCCCCACTGGAGAGGGCAGTCCCACCAGAGCGCCCGGGATCGATCGCAATAACCGACGTTCCCAGCAGCGACGATGCCTGCTTGAAGACCGTCGCGTCATCGAATATCTCGACGTCTTCAGAGATGGCGAGTTCAACGCGCGCTTGGCGCCCGTCGAGGGTGATCGACCGGATGGTTCCCACTGGAACGCCGGCCAGAAAAACCTGGGAGTTGACCACCAGCCCGGACGCGTCTTCCATGACCACCTCCAGCCGGTAGGTATTGTTTTCGGAGAACCCGTCGCCCGACATCGTGATGTAGGCAATACCACCCAGAGTAACAACGGCAACAAATAATCCAATCTTGGCTGCTCTTGACATCAGGCACCTTCCGTACTGGAGAACGAGTTCTCGATAAAGCGTCGAACCATGTCGTGATCGCTCCTCATGACCTTTGCCGGCGCCCCCTGGGCGATCACCTCACCTTCGTGCAGAAACACTACCCGGTCGGAAATGCGAAACGCCGCCGGAATGTCGTGGGTGATCAGAATGCAGGTCAGCCCGAGTTCTTTGTTTACCCGGAGTACCAGGTCGTTGATTGTCTGTCCCAGCACCGGGTCGAGCCCCGAGGTGGGCTCGTCAAAGAGCAGCACCTTGGGCTTGATCGCCAGCGCCCGGGCAATGCCGACCCGCTTTCGCATACCGCCGGAGAGCTCAGAGGGGAGCTTTTTCTCGATCCCCGGCAACTCGATCCAGTCGAGCATCTCGGCCACGCGCTCGCGCAACTGGCGCCGCTTGCGCATGCCCAGTACTTCGCGCAGCGGAAATGCGATGTTCTCGCCGACGTTCATCGAGTCGAACAATGCATCGTCCTGGAATGCGTACCCGAAGGAGCGGCGAACCTCAGCAAGCGAGTCCTCGTCCAGTTCGTGCAGATCCTTCCCCTCGTAGAGCACGCGGCCCTGGTCCGGCTCGATCAGCCCCATCATGCACTTGAACAGTACGCTCTTTCCGGTACCGCTCTGTCCAATCAGCGAGGTCACCTCCCGATCGGCAAAACTGAGATCGACGCCGCGCAGCACGTGGAGATCGCCAAACGCCTTTGAGAGCTCCTGCAGCTCGATCAGCGTGCTCAATACATCACCTGCATCATGATCATCGCCATGACGTAGTCGGCAATGAGGATTGCCACCGACGACGCGACTACCGCATTGGTGGAGCTCTCACCGACTCCCTTCGCCCCCGACCCGCTGTGCAGCCCGTGGTAGGTGCAGATGGTCGAGACAATGGCACCCATTACCGCAGCCTTGATCAGGCCGGAGATCACATCGTTGGGTTTCAGATCGCGGAACATCTGCGACAGATAGGTGGCGCCTTCCAGATCGTACACTCCAACCGAAATCACGTAGGCTCCCACTACGCCAACGATGTTGGCGAGCATCGTCAGCATGGGAAACATGATGATCGACGCGACAACCCGCGGCACCACCAGATAGTGAATGGGATCCACCGACATGGTTTCCATGGCGTCGATCTGCTCGGTCACCTTCATGGTTCCGATCTCGGCGGCCATTGCCGAGCCGTTCTTGGCAATCAGCATCAGGGTGGTGATGACGGGTGCGAACTCCCGCGCCATGGTGATGGCAACCGCCGAGCCGGTCGCGATTTCGGCGCGAAACGGCTGCAGCAGCGAAACCATCTGCAATGCGAAGATCATCCCGATCGCCAGGCTCGAGAGCGTAATGATGGGCACCGAATGGACACCGATGCGCTCCATCTGCTCGAAGTAGAGCCGGGGACGAACCGGACGTTTGAACAGAAACCGAACAGTTTGAGCGAGGAAGATGGTGAAATTACCGATCCGTTCAAACAGATCGCGAGAGAATGCCAGCACAGTCATTACAAGATACCACCATTTCTCGGTAGATCCAAATGGGGCGCGATACGGTCTCCGCCCGGAGCCAGTTGGCGGTGGGAGCTGCGCGGCAGGTTTTTCCCGCGAAAACGTTGACGATTGGCGCAGAATCACGGACCTTTTGACTCAGGAGATCCGTAATGCAGAACACAAATGGAATCCATCACATTACCGCGATTGCCGGGGACCCGCAGGAGAACCTCGACTTCTACGTTGGCGTGCTGGGAATGCGTCTGGTGAAGCGCTCCGTGAACCAGGACGTACCGGATACCTACCACCTCTTCTTTGCCGACGGGCAGGGTCATCCCGGAACCGATCTCACCTTCTTTCCGTGGCCCGCCCTGCCTCCGGTACGGCGTGGTGCCGGGCAGTGGGACGAGGTGGCGCTTGGGGTGCAGCCCGGAGCGCTCGACTACTGGCAGCCCCGCCTGGCCTCGGCCGGCGTGCGCTGTGGCGATCTCGAGACGCGCTTTGGCGAGCGGGTGCTTCCGTTCGAAGATCCGCACGGCATGCGTCTGGCGCTCATTGAAGCGGCAGAGTACTCAACCTTTGATTTCACGCCGTGGCCCGACGGGCCGGTCCCCGTGGAGCAGCAGATTCGCACGCTCGCGGGGGTTCGGCTGGTCGAGCGGGACGACGCGGCCACTGTGCGATTTCTGGCCGAAGGGCTTGGGTTCCGCCGGGGCGACACCGAGGCGGGATGGACGCGCTACGTTGTGGGCGATGGAGCTGCAGGACAGCGCGTTGACCTGCGCATCGAGCCGCACGCGTCGCGCGGGCAGTGGGGCGTTGGTGCGGTGCACCACGTTGCGTGGCGTGCAACCGACACAGACCAGCAGCTGCAGGTTCAGCAGGCAATCGCCGGGGTTGGCGGGCGCCCGACGGCGGTTATCGATCGCTTCTGGTTCAAATCCATCTACGTCACCGAGCCCGGTGGAGCCCTGTTTGAAGTAGCTACCGACGGTCCCGGGTTTTCCGTTGACGAAGACCCCGATCATCTCGGGGAGGCGCTGGTGCTTCCCAGCTGGCTCGAACCGGCTCGCGCCGACATCGAAGCGCAGCTCCCGGTGCTCCGCATGCCGACGCTCGCCCGGAACGGGTAACGGTGCGCGCTCTCGTCGTCGGGGTGGTCGCGCGACCGCCCCGACGGGTATAGTCAACGCCGCATGGTTTCTCGACGTTTCCGCACCACTGCAATTATCGCCGGCGGCCTGACCGTTGTCGTTGTTCTCGTTGGGTTGATTGCCCTTCCTCGCGTTGCCGATCACCTGATCCGCGCTCGCATCGCCTCCCTGGCTGCCCGCGCGGGGTACCGGCTTGACTATCAACGTATGTCGTTTTCACCGCCCGATGGTCTTCACTTCGAGCGCCTGTTGGTTACCGATCTCGAGGATGTGCCGGTTCTCTCGGTTCAGAAGCTCCAGATCGACCTGAACCGGCGAGCCCTCTTCCTCGGCGGCATGCCGGTAACCGGTGCCGACGCACGGGGAGTGCGGCTCTCCGGTCATCCGAGGCTGGCTGGGATCACAGGGTCGGTGGAACGTGCTCTGTGGCACGATGGGAAATCTCTGGTCGGAACCGGTATCTCGATCACTCAGAGCGAGGGCGGCGCCCCTCGTGTCCATTTCGCGGCGAAGCGGGTGTCCGGAGAATTGTCGCATGCACCGGTGTTCGGTGGCGGGCGATCCGTTGAGCTTGCCGCATTGACGGTGGAAGAGGGAGTCTTCCATTTTGCCCGTGCGGCCGCTCAGCCGAAGGCTCCGTCTCATGATGTTGGGTTGGATGCGGCGCCTGAGAGAGACGCTGGCGAGCCGCGAAACGCTCGCCGATTCGCACGGCTGGTTCCGCACGAGCTCTCGCTGGTGAATGTCCGTGTTGCGGTGTTCGACACTACCCCGATGTCCGACTCCCGCCGGTGGGCCGAGGCGACCGTGACGCGCGTCTGGTTCATGCGCCGTCCTGCGGAGCGGGGCACCGAGGTTCGCGGCGACGTTCAGTTGGATTTGGCGAGGATGGTGATGCCCTCAATTGCCGACGAAGTTATCGAGTTTGCGCCGCTTCGGTACCAGTTTGCCATGGTTGTTGACGGCAGCGATCCGCTGCCGCCTGCCCGGCTTGTTCGGCCGCTGCCGGGAATCGCTTCGGACGCTGCGGTGGTACCCTCGGGTTCTGCACGGGTGGTTGCCGAGGATGGTGCGCCTGCTCCTCGGGGAAGCGCCGTGACCACGGAGGGCACCCTTCAGCTTGGTGACGTCACAATGGAGCTTCGTCCAACCCTGCGTGGGTTCTCGGGAGTGCTTGGCGCACTCTTTCCTGCCGCTGCCGACGTCGAGGATCTCCCCTACGCCCATCCAGGGCGATCTGACGGCGGCTCAGTGCGCGACCACCTCCCCGCGCGGATCGAGCTGCAGATCGACCTGCCGAAGACGCCGCTGTCCAGTCTGCATGCGGCGATTCCCGCAGCACTGCTCGGCGACCTGCGAACGGTACAGCTGGGCGGACGGCTCGCCTGGCGGTTTGACCTCGAGGCTCCCAGCGACGAACTCGCACGCATGCAGTGGCGGGTAGAGACACAACTCGAGGACTTTGCGGTCTCCGGTCTCGCGCCGTCGGTTGATGTCGCGCGGCTCACCGGCCCGTTTATTCACCGGATTATCGATCCCGCGGTGGGCTTCGACCGGACCGTGCGGGTGCCCGCGACCGTTCGACCCCCGGTTTCGTGGCTTCGCGAACAGAGCGCCCTCACCGACGAGCAGATCAGCCTCCACCGGAGTGAGCGCACCCACCGGACCGTCACCTCGGGAGGATACCATCGGTTCGATTCGGGCACCACGCTTCCCGATCCAACCTTTCGCTTTATTCCGTTGACGCAGATATCTCCCTGGGTGGTGCGGGCAATGATCACCGGCGAGGACGGCGACTTCTTTCATCACGGCGGGGTCAACTGGAACTCCGTGCGTCGCGCGATCGAGCGCAACGTGCAGGAGGGCGCCTTTGTGGTGGGGGCGAGCACCATTCCGATGCAGCTTGTGAAGAACGTCTTCCTTTCGCAGGACCGATTGATGGCGCGGAAGCTGCAAGAGGTTGCACTGGTGTTTCTGATGGAGCAGGCAGCCGGCGTCTCCAAGGAGCGCATCCTCGAGCTCTATCTGAACTTGATAGAGTTCGGGCCGGGAGTATTTGGCATCTTCGATGCTGCGCGCTACTACTTCGATAAACACCCTCGCGATCTGACGGCGATCGAGTCGGTCTGGCTGGCGAGTATCGTTCCCAACCCCAAACGATTCCACTTCTATTTCGAACGCGGCGCCGTGACCGACGGCTGGTTCGCGCGCATGCAGCAGTACCTCGACGTGATGCTCCTTCGTGGTCGAATGACCGAGGAGGAGTATATGGCTGCGCTACAGGAACGCCCGGAGTTTGTCCGGCGGTAAATCTCCCCGACCGGACGGTATCTTGCGCCGGGAGAATCGTGCAGATACACTCTCCGGCATGGCCGTATCCTACCAGATCACTCGGGATCCTATCCCACGTCTGCTGACACGCCTGGCTCTTCCGGCCAGTATCGGGTTCTTCTTCAACACCATGTTCAACGTGATCGACACCTACTGGGGCGGGCAAATCTCTGCCGACGCCCTCGCCGCGCTGTCGCTCTCGTTCCCGGTATATATCGTGATTCTGGCGGCAGGGACCGGCATCGGTTCGGGGACCAACGCGCTGATTGCCAACGCGATCGGGTCGGGTCGCAGCGAACGGGCCGCGCGATACCAGGCGCAGGCGGTTTCGCTGTCGCTGATCGTGGTATTTGCGGTGGGCATTCCGCTCTATCTTACGCTTCCGGCAATCTTTCGCTTTTTGAACGCCGAGGGCGAACTGCTGGAATCGGCGCTGCGCTATGCGCGCGTACTCGTGGCAGGAAGCCCGATTCTTGTGTTGAACAACGTGGTCAACGCCGGGCTCACCGCCCGAGGCGACACCCGCAGCTTTCGCAATTTTCTGATCCTGGGCTTTCTGCTGAATATTGGATTGGATCCCCTCTTCATGTTCGGGGTCTCCATCGGCGATGTTCGGATCATTCCGCCGATGGGTGAGGCGGGTATTGCGCTGGCAACGGTGGTGATTCAGGGAGTAGGGCTGGTCTATCTGATCAACCGCTCCCGCATCGAGCGGACGTTTGAAGCCTGCACACCGAGGCAGTTCATCCCCAACCGGGAGTTCTTCCGAGAAATCGGGGGGCAGGGCTTCCCTTCTGCCATGAACATGATGACCATGGCTGTGGGCACCTTTGTGATTACTTTTTTCATTTCGCGCTACGGACGCGATGCGGTTGCCGCGTACGGAGCAGCGATTCGTATCGAACAGATCGCCCTCGTCCCCACGATCGGTCTGAACATCGCCCTCGCGACGATCGTGGGCCAGAACAACGGTGCCGGCCTGATCGACCGGGTGGAGCAGGGCTACCGCACGTCGCTTCTGATGGGTGCGGGAGTCATGGTGGTGGTCTACACGCCGGTGCTCATCTTCGCGCGACCGCTGCTCTCCATCTTCACCGAAAACCCGGACGTGATCCGCATCGGGCTTGCCTACCTCTATATCGAGGCGATCACCTTCTACAGTTACGTGGTCATGAACCAGGCCAACTCGATCATGCAGGGCGTGAAGCGCCCGGGCATGATCCTCTGGATCGCGATCTACCGACAGATCGCCGCACCGTTTGTGGTCTTTCCCCTGCTGACCGAAGTGGTGGGGCTGGGTGTGAACGGGGTCTGGTGGGGTCTTGCGGTTGCAAACTGGTCGGCAGCGATCTTCTCACTGTGGTACGCGCGCGGCTGCGTTCGCCGCGCGCGCGAACGGGTTCGCTCTGCCAAGCCAAATCCGGCCTGACGAAACGCCGCGTTTGCGGTATAGTACGCTCATGCTGAACACGTCCCAACCCGTTGCTCATCCCTCCCCCGATATCCGAATGATTGCCGTTGACCTTGATGACACACTGCTGCGCGACGACCTGTCGATCTCGGACGCAAACCGCCGCGCCCTGCTCGCAGCCGAAGAGGCCGGAGTGGTGGTACTGCTTGCCACCGGCAGGGTGCTCGCCTCAATGTTGCCCTACGCACGGCAGCTGGGCATGCTGGACCGCGAGGGCTACCTGATCTCGGGGAACGGCACGCTCCTGACGCGAAGCGACACCGGCGAGGAACTGATCCGCGAGCTGCTTGCTCCAGAAGATGCGGTCGAGGTGTTCCGACGCATCGAGGCCGCAGGCCTTCCCGCCGAGATCTATCTTGGTGACGTGGCGTGCGCAAGTCGAGAGGACATCTGGGTGGATGAGGACTGCCGGTGCTCCGGGCTCGGGAAGCGGATTGTGCCCGATTTTGTCGATCTCCTGCGGTCGGTTCCCGTGCCCAAACTCATGATTCCCGGCGATCCCGCGCGGTTACTCGATCTCTGTGAGCAGCTGCAGCGCCAGGTTGGCCATCGTTTCAACCTCGTTACATCCAAGCCCTTCTTTCTGGAAGTGCTTCCCGGCGGTTCGGACAAGGGAACCGCGCTTCGCCATCTCGCAGAGATGCTGTCCATCCCGCGTGAACACGTGATGGCAATCGGCGACAGCATGAACGACGCCGGCATGATCGAGTGGGCCGGTTTTGGCGTGGCGATGAACAACGCCATTCCCCGCATCCGCGCGATCGCAGACTGGGTGACCAGCTGCACCAACGATCAGGACGGCGTCGCGGAGGCGGTGAACCGGTTTGTTCTGCGAGTAGGTGAGCCGGCCTGCTGTACCGCCGCGGGTTGAGGCACGAGGGGCACCGGAATCCACCTCACGAGGCCACCTCGCCGTTTTCCCACGTCACGATCGGGCGTTCGTTCCTGGTCCATCATCGCGTTTGCACATTATTGATCTTTGTGTTACGCTATCGATCGGATTCCCATCCGGGAGGTAACGATGAAGCGCGGTATCAGTGTCAGCGTTCGAGTGGGTGTTCTTGCCGTGCTCGTTCTTATTGCAGCAGCGGTTGCACCGCTTGTGGTGGTTTGGCCCTACGTCGTGGAGGGGTTCTCCCTTCCAATTCTTGCTGCCCTCCTGATTGGCCTCCCGGTTCTCGGAGCCCTGCTGATCACACTCTTTACACGAATGCAGGTCTCCGCGCCGGTTGCCCGCATCGAGTCGAGCATGCGCCGCGTTTCCGAAGGAAACCTGATCGAGCGGGTGGGTATGGAGCGTGGTGCGCCGGAGTTCCTCGCGCTTTCCAACGAATTTGACGATACGCTCGTATCCGGCCTGCAGGTTATCCTCTTGTCCATGCGCGAACTCATCGAACAGAATCGCGGCATTGGCGACCAGTTCAGCAGTACGGCGCAGGGTGCCGGAGAGCGTATCGAGCAGATCCTCAAGACCATCGACACGGTCAGCGACCAGATTGCATCGCTCGACGATCGCATCGCTGACTCGTCGGGTGCAGTTGAAGAGATCTCTTCCACCATTCGGAGCCTCAGCGAACAGATCCAGAATCAGTCCGGCGCAGTCGAGCAGACGTCGTCATCCATCGAGGAAATGACCGCCTCCATCGAAAGCGTAGCAACCATCGCCGGAGAGCGACAGCAGGCAACCGAGGCCCTCGTTGCAATCACCGCCGAGGGCGGTGAAAAGGTTGCCCTCACCAATGGAGTGATTACGGATCTTTCCAGCGGAATGAAAGAGGTGCTGGAGATGATTTCTGTCATCAACCATGTTGCAGCACAGACCAACCTCCTTGCCATGAACGCGGCAATCGAGGCTGCCCACGCCGGCGAGTACGGCCGCGGGTTTGCGGTGGTTGCCGAAGAGATTCGCTCGCTTGCCGAGTCAACGGCGCGCAACGCGGGCCGCATCAGTGGATCGCTCAAAGGGTTTGTAAAACGGATCGCGGAGGCGAACGAATCGGGCGGTGCGGCGCATCGGGCGTTCCAGCAGATGAACACCGAGGTGTCGCGATTTGTCCAGGCCTTCTCAGAGATTACCAGCGCAACCCAGGAGCTGGCGGGAGGCAGTCGAGAGATGCTGCAGGCGGTGGTGTCGCTGAGCGAGATCACGCAGGAGATCCGCCAGGGTTCCAGCGAGATCGACCGGGGCGCTGCCGGAATCAGCGAGGCGCTCACGTCGATTCGCGATTTCTCATCCTCAACCCGAACGAGCATGCGGGAGACCCACGATGGAATGCGGTCGGTGCACACGATGCAGACCGCCATCGCGGACGCCGCGGTGCTCAATAGTGAGCTTCTGGGTAAACTTGTCAGCGAGTTGCGGTTCTTTGTGCTGGAGAACGACGCCGAAGGCCGCACCTACAACACGACGCTGCGCCGGGTGATCCTGGACCACAAGCGACGCCTGATTGGCGCGCAGATGCTGCTCGCCGACCGCGTGGAACGCAGTCACATCCCCGGTCCGCTCGAAGGACAGGATTGTCCGCTTGGCCGGTTGATCACCGATCTGCGCGGGCGGTGGAGCGGTGAACGCGGTGAGCAGCTCGCCGCGCTTGAGCACGACCATAATCAGATGCACGAGAGCTACAATCGCTTTCTTGCGGCAAGCGCCGCGGGGCGAACCACCGAAGCGAAATCCCTGGTTGCCCAGATCGATCGGGAGTGGAACAAGCTGATTGTGTACCGGGAGCTCGTCAGCGAGATGATGGCCGACGGCTCTTCAACGTCCTGATGGAATCGGCAAGCAGAAAGGCGAGTTCCAGCACCTGATCGGCGTTGAGTCTCGGATCGCAGTAGGTTCGGTACCGTCGTGTGAGGTCGGCCTCGCTGAGTCCATAGGCGCCACCGGTGCACTCGGTTACGTGCTCGCCGGTCATCTCCAGGTGGACCCCTCCGGGGTAGCTGCCTTCGGCGTCGTGAATATCCAGAAACCGCGACAGCTCGCGCATCACGGCTGCGAAGTCGCGGGTTTTCAGTCCCGAGGCCGTTGCAACCGTGTTGCCGTGCATGGGATCGCAGATCCAGACTGCTGCTCGCCCCTCGTGGCGCACCGTGCGCACGAGTTCGGGAAGCACCGCGCCAACGGATTCTGCTCCCATCCTCGCGATCAGCGTCAGGCGACCCGGCGTATTGTGCGGGTCGAGTGCGTCGATCAGCCGTATCAGCGCGTCACCGGTCATGGACGGACCAACCTTCAAACCGATGGGATTGTGGATGCCGCGACAGAACTCCACGTGAGCATCGCCGGCGCCGCGGGTTCGTTCGCCAATCCACACGAAGTGGGCGGAGCAGTCGTACCAGTTGCCGCTGATACTGTCCCGGCGCGTCAGCGCCTCTTCGTAGTTGAGGAGCAGCGCCTCGTGCGAGGTGTAGAGCGAGGTTTCGCGAATCACCGGAGCGGTGTCAGAGTTGATTCCCATCGCCTCCATGAACCGAAGGCTCTCACCAATCCGTTCGGCCATCTCCTGGTAGCGTTCGCGAAGCGGATTGCTCTCTACAAAGCCCATGTTCCATCGCCCCACCTCGTGCAGATCGGCAAGCCCTCCCTGGGCGAAGGCGCGAAGCAGATTGAGCGTTGCTGCCGAGTGGTGGTAGGCGGTGATCATGCGTTCCGGGTTGGGGGTGCGCGCCTCCCCGGAAAACTCGATGCCGTTGATGATGTCCCCGCGGTAGCTCGGCAGCGAGACGCCGTCGCGAGTCTCCGCATCGGTGGATCGCGGTTTCGCGTACTGTCCGGCCATGCGGGCAACTTTCACGATGGGCACCGCCGCCCCAAAGGTGAGAACGATCGCCATCTGGAGCAGCACCTTGAAAGTGTCGCGGATACGCGGCGCCGTGAAGTCGGTGAAGTTTTCGGCACAGTCGCCGCCGTGCAGCAGAAACGCCTCTCCCGCGGCCGCGCGCGCGAGTCTCTCCCTCAGCGCCCGCGCCTCCTGGGCAAACACCAGCGGAGGATAGGTCGCGAGTTCCCGCTCGACCCTCGACAGGGCTGCGGGATCGGGATAGGCGGGCTGTTGAAGCGCGGTCTTTCCCCGCCACGAGTCGGGTGTCCACGGTGTTTCGCTCATCGTTGTTGCCGGCTCTGGTCTCGCTCTCTCATCACTCCGCCAGGACGAAGTTCGCCTTGCGTTCCTGGGTGGAGACATCCTTGATACGTACGCGAACCCGGTCGCCCAGGCGGAATACGCGCTTGGTCTTCTTGCCGACCAGCTGATAGTTTTCCTTGTCGAAGTCGTAGTGGTCATCCTTGAGCTCGGAGACGTGAACCAGTCCTTCGATCAGGTAGTGGGTGATTTCCACAAAAACGCCAAACGAGGTAACGCCGGCGATGACGCCGTCGTAGGTCTCGCCCACCTTTCCCGCCAGAAACTCCATCGCCTTGAGCCGAGTGTACTCGCGCTCGGCGTCAACGGCGCGGATCTCTCTCGCGGTGCTGTGGTCACAGATGCTCTGCAGATCGGCGCGCAGCTTCTCATCGTCTTTTGGGCGACCGTCGGCGGCGTACTGCTTCAGGAGGCGGTGTACCACCAGGTCAGCGTAGCGGCGAATGGGTGAGGTGAAGTGGGTGTACGCGTCAAAGGCGAGGCCAAAGTGGCCGAGGTTTTCGGTGCTGTAAACGGCTTTGGTCATCGAGCGCAGCGCAACCTTCTCGACAAAATCCTTGAACTCAAGGTTTTCAATGATGTCCATGATCTTGCGATAGTCATCCGGCTCCAGCTCGCCGGTAACGCGATACTGAATCCCCAGGCTCTCGAGAAGGCTGAGGAAGGCGTGAACGTCTGCCTCTTTGGGTTTCTCGTGAACGCGGTAGACGAAGGGCCACGGCTGCGGTTTCTTGCCACGCCGCCTCCGGCTGCTTTTCTCCGACTGCTGTTGGGTGGCCTTCGCCACCATGTGACGGGCAATGGTGCGGTTTGCCACCAGCATGAACTCTTCCACCAGGCGGTGTGCATCCAGGCGCTCGCTTGGACGCACCTCGTACGGAACTCCGTTTCGGTCCAACAGAATGACCGCCTCCGGTACGTCGAAGTCGATACTGCCGGTCTGCTCACGCTGTCGGCGCAGTAACAGGCTCACCATCATCATCAGGTGAATGGTTGGCGCGTAGCGGTGCTTTCCTCCGTGAATGATCTCTTCGACGTCCTCGTAGGCAAACCGGTGCTTGCTCCGGATGATGGACTCGACGATGCGGTAGTCCTTCACCTCACCGCGAGAATTGATCGTCATCATGACGCTGAACGCGGGACGGTCCTCGTTGGGTCGAAGGCTGCACAGGTCGTTGGAGAGCCGCTCCGGCAGCATCGGGATGACGTGTTGCACCAGATAGACCGACGTTGCTCGCTCGCGAGCCTCGCGGTCGAGGGCGGAGTCTTCCTTTACGTAGTGGCTCACGTCGGCGATGTGCACGCCGAGTTCAAACATGCCATTAGCAAGCTGGGTGAGTGACACCGCATCATCGAAGTCCTTCGCTGTCTTGGGATCGATGGTGAAACAGTCGAGTTTCCTCAGGTCTTCGCGGCGCTTTGCTTCGGTCTTCGCGTTCAGCGGTTTGATTGCACGCGCCTCGGTGTCAACGGCTTTCGGGAAGGAGAGCGGCAGGCCCTTGGAACGGGCGATGATCCTGAGATCGATGCCTTTGTCGTTGGGAGAACCCAGCACCTCAACGATCCGCCCGGTGGGCGCATCGGCCCGGTTTGGGGCTGCCGTGTCGTCGCGCGCGCCTTCGGGTTTCGTCCGGGAGCCTCGGCGGCGGGACGGTTTCGATGTCTTGGGCGCCGGCTCGCGCTGTACGACAACCAGCTGGCCCTCCTTCGGCGGCTTGCCGCCTGCACTCGGCTGAACCCGATTTTCCGGGATCGCAACGGGACGCTTGAGCTCATCGTCTTCCGGGATGACAACGGCGCGTCCGTCGGCTCGACGAAAGATGCCGACGATCTCCGTGGTAGCCCGCTCGGTCACCTCGACGATGCGGCCGACGGGATTCTTATCTTTTACCTCTCTCACGATCTCGGCGACGACGGTGTCGCCGTCCATGGCCGAGGAGAGATTGTCCAGCGGGATAAACAGGTCCGCTCCGTCGGGGACGACGACGAAGCCGAAGCCGCGTGCGTTTACGGAGAGTACGCCCGAAACGGTGCGGTTTTTTTTGGTGGTAGGTTGTTTCATCAACATGTTCCTCTCTCGGTTTCATGCGACCGAGGCGCGTAAGATAGACGAAGGTAAACTCCGCCCCAAAGAAAATGATCTGCGCCAGAAAATAGAGCCAGAGCAGAACGATCACAAACGAGCCCGCCGCCCCGAAGAGCGACGTGACGAAGCTGCGGTTGAGATAGAGCCGGATGGCCCAGTCCCCCGCCTTGAAAAGCAGCGCCGTAAACAGCGAACCGGGGACCACATCGCGCCATCGCAGCCGGTGCGCGGGCAGGACCCGATAGAGAATCATGAAGAACAGTGTGGCCATTACGAAGGTCGTCCCGTGCAGCGTGAGTGCCTGCAACGACTCAAGGGCGGGAAGCCAGTCGGTGAGCCCGCGATAGATGGCGGTCAGAAATGGACTCATGAAGAGCAATACCAGAATGCCGAGCAGGATCAGCATGGTCACGCCGATGGTCACCAGTTTTCCCCGCAGCATATTGACCCAGCGTCGGTTCTCGGCGATCCGGTCGTACCCGAAGATCTTGTTCAGCGCATCTCGAAGGCACATCAACCCCCGGGAAGCACCGTAGATCACGGCGAAGAGTCCGATTCCTCCGGCGAGATACCCGCTTCCGGTTCGTTCGGCGGTGCGCAGCAGTCCTTGGAGAAACTGCCACACCTCCGTTCCAACTGTCGTCTCCAGCATAACCCGCAGGTCCTCGCTGATCCGCTCGGCGCCAAAGAACCGGGTGGCGACGACAACCAGTACGATGGACATGGGCGCGAGCGAGAGCGCCGTGTAGTACGCCAAAGCGGCGCTCAGTCGCGGGGCGTTGTCCTTCACCCATTCGCGGTAACTCTGCAGCAGAACCGAACCGGTGAGACGAAGGGTATGGAGTCCAATGGTGCCGGCCATCTTCTGGTGAGTATACCGGGTGTTCCGAAAAATGTGCATATTCGCGGTGCAGTGTTCTCTTGTACGGGTCTCTCGGTCGTGGCGCCTGCTTGCCGCTCAGGCGCTCCATCGATAGACTGCCGAAATCGTGCTCTCTGTTGCTACACTCACACCGTTTCAGTGGTCCGCGCTCGCGGGAGCCTCTGTGCTGCTCGGGATGCAAAAAACCGGGTTACAGGGGGTCATCCTGTTTGCGATTCCGGTGCTCGCGGCGATTTTTGGTGGGAGGGTCTCGGTCGGTCTTGTTCTTCCAATGTACAGTGTAGCAGATTTGTTCGCGCTGTACTACTACCATCGCGATGCCGACTGGAAGCACGTGTTCCGGGTGCTGCCGGCAACGGTTGTCGGGATTACCATTGCTGCGCTGGTCGGTGCATCGATCTCCGACGAGGCGTTCCGGCGCATCATCGCAATCTGCGTACTGAGCAGTCTTGCGGTGCTCGCGTGGCGCGAGTTTGTCCGGCGCGACGTCGCGATTCCACGCTGGTGGTGGTTTCCGCCGCTCATCGGGCTCGCCGGCGGGTTTGCCACAATGATCGGGAATGCGTCCGCGTCGATCATGGCGCTCTATCTGCTGAGCATGCAGCTTCCCAAGAAGAGCTACATCGGTACATCTGCGTGGTTCTACTTTTTCAACAACCTGATCAAGATCCCGTTTCATGTGTTCCTGTGGGGGACGATTACCGGTTCGACCCTCGCGATCAACGCGCTGATGGTACCGCTGATTCTGGTAGGTGCGATGATTGGGGTCCGCGTGGTGCGGCTCATTCCGGAGAAGCCGTATCGCATCTTTGTCATTGGCGTCACCCTGGTGGCGTCGGTGCTGCTGTTTTTCTGAGTCCCGCTGGGGAGGCGGCAACCCTGCCGCGCGCGAGGGCGTTGCGGGGCGTAATGGCGCGTGTATACCGGAAGTGTCTCGTGTAACAAGACACTTCCCGTATACACAGAAGGCCGTCGACCCCGTTCGCCACACGTCTCCATTGAAAACCTATAGAAAGTGGTGTATAACCATAGATAAATCAATCAAGCGCCTGTTCAGGAGACCCCATGTCCGGCGAAACCGACTCCATCCGATCGAAAGCGCGATATTCGCACCACTTCCAAACTGACGTCCTCATCGTCGGCGGCAGTCTCGGCGCGGTTGCGGCTGCGATCAGCTGCGGACGGATGAACGTCCGTACCATCATGGTAACGCCCGATCAGTGGCTCGGAGGCCAGGCAACGGCGCAGGGCGTGCCGCCGGATGAGCACCCCTGGATCGAATCGACCGGCGCCACGGCGAGTTACCGCGAGTTTCGGCATCGTATCCGCGCGAGATATCGCGATCTGCTGCCGCTCGACCCCCGCTGGAAGCTGGATCCGCGGCTCAACCCGGGCGGCGGTCACGTTTCTCCCATCACGCACGATCCGCGTGTCTCGCTGCAGGTGATCGAGGAGCTGCTGCTGCCGTTCTGCATCGCGGGAACGCTTCGGGTCCTGCGCGGATTCCGGCCGCAATCGGCTGAGGGAGCGGGAGATCGCGTGAGCTCGGTTGACTTCGGCGACTTCACGGTAAAGGCAACCTTTACCATTGACGCCACCGAGACCGGAGAGCTGCTTCCTCTCACCGGTACCGAGTATCGGGTGGGTGCGGAAGGGCGTGAGGCCTTCGGCGAACCGCACGGAAGCGACCGCCCCGATCCCCTGAATCAGCAGGCGGTGAGCTGGTGCGCCGTTCTCGGCTGGCGGCCCGATGCTTCCGGCGAAGGCGCCCGGCGAGAACCGGTGGCTCGGCCGGCGTCCTACGACTACTGGAAGGAAACCGTGGCCCCGTTCTGGCCGGGACCGCAGCTCTCATTCAGCACCGTCGATCCGTTCACCATGCAGGCAAAGACCGGTTCGCTCTTTGGCGGAACTCCCTCGGCGCCACCCCAGCCTGGGACAATGAACGTCGGCGGGCTCTGGGTGTATCGCCGCATCCATCGACCCGATCTCTACGCGGCCGGCATCCCGCCGCTGGATACCACGGTGCTGAACTGGCCGCAGATTGACTACTGGGATGGACCGATCATCGGTGCGCCGAATGCACCGGCCACGGCCGACGCGGAGTACCATCTGTCGCGTGCACGCGAGCTGACGCTGAGCTTCATCCACTGGCTGCAGACCGAGGCGCCCCGGCACGACGGCGGGAACGGCTACCACGAGGTGGTGCTCCGCGACGATGTTTTTGACACCGTGCACGGCCTGGCGCGCGAAGTCTACGTCCGGGAGTCGCGGCGCATCGTCGCGCGAACCATGGTGACCGAGCTCGACATCGCCACCCGACCAGGCGCCGACCGCGCCACCCCATATCCCGACTCGGTGGGGCTCGCCAGTTACCGCATCGACCTGCATCCGAGCACCGCGGGGGACAGCTACATCGACATCGAGTCCTACCCGGCGCAGATTCCGCTTGGCGCCCTGATTCCCGTTCGAATGCGCAATCTGATTCCCGGGTGCAAGAACATTGGAACGACCCACCTCTCCAGCGGAATGTATCGGGTGCACCCCGCAGAGTGGAACATCGGCGAAGCAGCCGGTGCCCTCGCTGCCCACTGCGTGCGGGAGCATACCGAGCCGCACGCGGTGGCGGACAGCCCCGAGCGCACCGCGGAGTTCCAGCTCCTGCTGCACAACCGCCTCGGCTTTGAGCTGGAGTGGCCGCTGCACGTCGCTACCACTCCACGTGGGGTTCCTCAGCTGCAGTGGATCATCCGCGAGAAGCGCTCAGGTTGGAGTCTGGGGGGGACGGCGTAGTTTCTCGACGCCGCTTCAGAACGGCAGATCGTGTTCCTTCTGCTCCGTGGCGCGTGGTCGAGCGGGCAGCATGCGCCAGCTGCCGGGTGCGGTCTCCACCGCCATGCCAAAGCGCGTCCGGCGCTCGGCATCGCCGCCCATGATCAGCATTGTGGGGTGTGGCATCCCTTCAACCAGACAAGGTGCTCCCTGCACCCGCTCGCACCACCACTGGCTCTCCAACACCACCGGAGTGGGGTCGTGCCAGTGAACCAGATCCTCCGACCACATGGTCGCGATGCGCTGCCCGCGCAGGCCGGCGCTGTAGAGCATTTCCCAGCGGGAATCCCGGCGAAACACGGTAAGGTTCTCGACCCCGTCGGGGTAGTCGTCAGAGGGACCGAGCAGCGGGGCGTCCTGGGTGATAATCTCCCAGGTTTGCAGCTCCGGGTCCCGAGTAACGGCGAGCCCGATGGCGTTCGCGCGTGGTCGCTCACCGCTGCCCGGGACAGAGGCGGTGAAGAAGCACCACGCGCGGTCCCCGTCAATGACAATCGTGGGATCGATTGCGCGCCCATAGTGGTTCCACGGGAGCGCGCGCGCCTCCGGCAGAAACGGTTCCGGCTCCGACCAGCGGTGCCGGTCTTCTGAGTGAGAGAAGAAGAGCCCCGATGGATGGACGGGGTAACTCTCGTAGGGCAGAATCCACCGACCGTACCAGGACACCACATCACCTGGCGACGCATATCCCTTGGGCGTGACGTCGCGGTCGTCCGCGAAATCACGCCAATTGGCGGTTCGCACCCGCGCCACCGACCAGTTTTCCGGCCGGTTCCAGTTGTCGTTGCTGTAGCGGGTGTAGAGCAGATGCCATTCGGTTCCCATCCACAACACCGCCGGATCGCGAAGGTTATCGCAACGGGAAAAGACCGGGTTCTGCAGCGATGCAATGGAGGAAACAGAGCCCAGTTCGCCCGGGTGCGGCTCCATCTCCGGAGGCTCGATTGAGGTTGACATGGGCAGAAGTGTACCGCATGTCGATACATCGCGCAATAAAAGTATGTTTGACGCGGCAAAAAACCTATGTTTTAATGAGCGACATGGTTGAGCCGTTGGGAATCACCGATACTGCCTCTGTGGTGGGGTACAACTATCACTTTACCGATTTCTGGTATCTCCGGGTGGATCCCCGAATGGCGGGGCCGGCGTGGTACCGCGGGTTTCGGATTGCCCGGGTCCACGATGGTGATCGTCGGTTGGAAATCCTGGATCGTGATTCGCACCGGCACTGGCAACCGGTGTACGCTCCCGGCGGTAGGTGGACACCGGGCGAAGCCGTCACCACTCACGTATCGACTCACAACGCCGTCGAGACCTCGTGGGACATTCTTGCCGCCGGTGATCAACCGGCGGAACTCTGGCGCGTTTCGATCCGCAACACCGGCGAGTCGACGCGACGTCTCGCCGTGGGACTTGCTCTCATCCTGCCCGCCCCCTCTCCCATGGGGTGCCAGACCTGGTGGAGCAGCCCGGACCAGCGTTTTTTTTCGCGATCGGTGCCGTTTCACGGTGGCTGGGAAGAGTATCAGGCGATCACCCGGGATCCGATCGACACCTTCGTATCGATTACGCCACAGCCGAGCGATGTGTGCACGTCCGCCCGGTATGCAGGGGCGTTTCTGCGGGGTGATGATGGGGCGGGGGAGTCGGTCGCCACGAGCACCCACGGCGACGCCGTTGCATGGAACAGCGTTGATCCGCCCGCTGTCGCGGCGCGATGGGAGGTAGAGCTCGCTCCCGGGGCCGTCGCCGAGATTCATCTGGCGATAACCAGAGATGCGACACAGCCCGTGCCGTGCGGCACGGAACGCTGGCAGGCGGCGCGAGCTGCGGCAGAGGACTACCTGCGCCGCTACGGCGGGTACCTGGAAATCCGGACACCCGATGAACGACTGAACGAGATGGTGAACGGGGCGCTGCGCAAGGAACTGGTCTGGTCGGCACGGCTGTGGCGAAACGGTATTTCAACCCCGTGGCGAAATGAGCTCCAGGACGCGCTCGGATATGCTCTCTGGGATCCCGACGAGGCGCTTCCGTTTCTGGAAGCGGTGACCGCATCGCAGGAGCCTGTCGGATACCTCAAAGTGTGGAACACCCGGCCCGGAGAGCGGCCCAACCATCCCCTGGTGAACTCCCGGCACAACGACGGAGGCATCTGGCTGATACTCTGCTGGGCGCTCTATCTGCGGGTCACCGGAAGGTGGGATTGCTGGACGCACCCCCTTCCGTTTGCCGACGGGTCTGTCGCGCCTCTGTCCGATCATCTCCTGCGCGCGGCGCAGTTCAGCTGGAATGACCGCGGCGCCCACGGACTGGTTCTTTTTCACGACGGCGACTGGACCGACCCAATGAACGGCCCCGGGCGGCAGGGGCGCGGCGAAAGCGGATGGGCCACCGCGGCACTGGCGGTCGCTCTCGCGGAGCTGGCGGCCGCGCTGCGCCTGACGGGCGATCCTCTCACGGCGGACACGCTGACCGATCGCGCGCGAACGCTCCACCGCGCCATGGTTACTCATCTCTGGTGCGGAGATCGCTTTGCCTGCGGCATGGATGACGAGGGGAAGCGGTTTGGTGATCACGAGGATGGTCGCATCTTTTTGAACGTGCAGAGCTGGTGCATGATGGCGGGTCACGCCGTCGGCGATCAACGGCACCACCAGGCGTGCATTTCCGCGATTGACGCGCTGCGCACCCCGTGGGGGCCACGACTGCTGCACCCATCGTTCGCCCAGTGGGACCCTCAGGTGGGGCGTCTCAGTCTCAAGGTGCCGGGGATGACGGAGAACGGCTCGGTATACTGCCACGGGTCGGCCTTCGCCGCGTGGGCTTTGGCGTTGGCCGGCGACCCGGATACCAGTCTGGACATCATCCTGCGCACCCTGCCGGGGCATCCGGATCACCACACGGCGGCTCCTGGTGTTCCGCAACAGTTGCCGCTCTATCAGCCCAACAGCTACTTCTTTGAGCCCGGCCATCCACAGTCCGGCACCAGCACGGGAACCCTCGGGACCGGCACCTGCACCTGGATCATGCTCACGCTGTTTCTGCACTACTTTGGAATCTCGTTTGAGCCGTCCGGAGTGCGGGTGGCGCCGCGCCTCCCGCCAACGTGGCCCTCGGCATCGCTGCGGTTTCGCCGCGCCGGTACCGATTTCCACGTAACCGTTGAGTGGGGCACTCAGTCCGCCGTTGCGGTACACGGGAGTCCCGTTCAGGCGCAGCCGATCCCATGGGCCAACACGGAGCGCCAGGTAATTCGCGTCACCATTCCTCGAATGCATCAACAATCCGGTCCACTGGAGGCAGCGTCACACCCATGAATCATGCACACAGTAACGATCAGCAGAAGTCCGCGGACCTTGTGGTGTACGGCGCGACTCCGGGGGGCATCGCCGCAGCCTGTACCGCCGCCGATCGAGGGATGCGGGTTCTGCTGGTCTCGCCTGATCGCCACGTTGGCGGGCACCTCACGAGCGGGATCTGCACCACTGAATGCGAGCACATGCTGCTGGTCAGTTTTCGCGGCTGGATGATGAAGGTGCTGCGTCTGCTTGGCACAATGTACGGTCTGGACGCGCCTCTTCACCGCTTTGAGCCGCACCGAGCACTGGAAGCGTTTCGCACGGTGATCGATGAGGCCGGGGTTACTCTGTTGCTCGGCGCGCACCTCGAATCCGTGACCGTTGAATCGGGCGTCATCCTCGGCGCGCTGGCGACGACCGGCGAGGGGACCGTTCAGCTGCACGCGCCGCTCTGGATCGACGCCTCGTACGAGGGAGACCTGATGGCCATGGCGGGCGTCTCCTACGCCGTGGGACGCGAGAGCGTGGCCACCTACAACGAGAGTCTCGCGGGATTTCGCTTCATCGATACCCTTGCCGAGGTAGCCAACAGCAAGGGCCACGCAGAGCGCATCGACCACGACTGGGAGATCGACCTGCGGCGCCGCACCGGCGGTCTCATCGACGGGGTGATCCCCGCGGGAGAGGTGTCTGCCATCCGGGGAGCCGGCGACGGCAAGGTGATGAACTACCATTTCCGGGTCACCGTGACGTCCGCGGCGGACCGCGTTCCCTTCCCGGTGCCGGAGGACTACTCCGAGGAGCGCTACGAGCTGCTCGCGCGCTTCCTGCACGCCCACCCGGACACGCCGCTGACCATGATTCTGGCGTTTCTGAATCATCCCTCCGGCCAGTACCGCCCCGGTCCCGATGGCTTCACCGCGGTGACGCCCGGAATCAAGTGGGAGCTCAACAACCTCCAGGGCTCGATCCTCTCGCTGGGCTACCTTGGCGGGCAGTTTGCCTACCCCGACGGTGACCGGGAGACGCGTGCCGCAGTCATTGCCGATCACTTCAGCCACAACGCAGGGCTCCTGCACTTTCTGGGCACGAGCGCGAGTGTCCCGCGAGCCCTGCGCGAGGAGATGCAGCGCTGGGGCCTGCCGCCGGATGAGTACACCGACAACGGGCACTGGCCCTACCAGCCGTACATTCGGGAGGCTCGTCGCATGATGGGGCAGTACGTCATGACGCAGCGGGATATTCTGGAGGAGCGCTTTAAGACCGGCACCATCTACTGGAACTCGCACTGGATCGACTGCCATCATGTGCAGCGCATTGCTCGGGACGACCACCACTTTCGCAACGAAGGGCGGATCTGGAAGGAGCTTACCGAGCCATACGCTGTCCCGTACCGGGCCCTGGTTCCCCGCGCGGAGCAGTGCCGCAATCTCATCGTTCCCGGCTGTGTCAGTTCCAGTCACGTTGCGTTTTGTTCGATCCGCCTGGAAAGCAGCTGGATGGGTCTTGGCGAGGCAGCGGGAGAAGCCGCGGTTCTCGCGCACGAGCGGGCCTGCCCGGTGCAGGACGTGCCGGTGAACGAGCTGCAGCGCCGTCTCGCGATCGATCCGGGTAACCCTTCGGTGGGGAAGTGAACTTCTTGACCGGTGAATTGCAGGAAATCCGGTAACATTGGAGTTTGAGTAAAAATATGTTTGACAGCAGGAAAAACCTATGTTTAACTGAAGCTACTTTCGATCATACCCTAGGAGGTATTTCAATGAAATTGGTTCGTGTGTTATCAATTCTGCTCCTCCTGTTCGTGGTCCCCACAATGGTATTCGCCGGCGGTGGGCGCGAGGAGCAGGTGCAGCTGGAGGAAGGACAGATCCTGGTCCGCTTTCTGGTGCCGCGCTGGGCGTCAACCGGTGATGTACGCATCGAACGGCAGGTTGCGTTTCAGAGCGTGATCGACTCGTTCCACGCCGCAAACCCCAACGTTCGCGTGCAAGAGGTGATCTCTTCGGCAAGTAACTACGACGTCGACGTTGCCAACCAGATCAACGAAGGCACCGTGGAAGTTGTGTGGATCAACAATCCGTTCTATCCCACGCTGCAGAGTCAGGGCAAGTTTGCCAACCTTGAGCCGCACCTGAGCGCTGCCGACCGCGAAGATTTCTTCGGGTGGACCTTGGATGCGCTGAAATCGGTCAACGGCGAACTCGGTGGATTGTGGCACAACACCGACGTTCGATTGTTCTTCTATCGAACCGATCTCATTCCCAATCCTCCGACGACGCTTGAGGACTTCATCCCCATGGCTCGCCGGATCCGGCAGAACAATCCGGGTGTGGCGCCCTACTTTCTGAGCCTGGGACACACCGACGGAATCATTCACGCCTACGGCCTGTTCCACTCGCTGGGTGGACGCATGGTTGACAACTCCGGGCGTCCGATCGTATTGGAAGGTGAGAACCGACAGCGATGGGCCCGCGTATTTCAGACCTACAAGCAGATGATGGAAGAGGGGCTGATTCCCGAGAGCGCCGCCATCGCGCGGGAAAATGGTGTAGTTCCGCTCCTGCTCGGCGGACAGGTCGCCGCGTTTGTGGGTAACAGCAACTACGGCGTTCGCGAGATCGAGCCCAAGCTCCCTGCGGAAGAAGCGGCGCTCTGGCAGGCCACTCCGGTACTGGGATTCCGTGGTGCTCCCGCCGGCGTTGGCGTCAGCGGCGGTTGGGTCATCTCCGCACGCAAGATCGACGACAATCCCCGGCTGCAACAGGCCGCGATTGACTTTGCGCTCCACGCGACCAACTTCTCCGCGCAGCGCAACACCAACAAGGCGGGCGGATGGACGCCAACGCGCAACAGCGTGTTCACCAGCGATCCGTTCTTCAGCGAAGACCGCTTCATGGCGACCACCGCGGTTGCCCTCGAGACTGCGATCGTTCGTCCGCTGGTGCCGATTGCTCCGGTGATCGCACAGACCCTGGCCGACGCGCTGAGCCTCTACCTGACCACGGGACGTTCGCTTGATGCAATTCTGGAAGAAGCAAACCGCACGATTCTGGCGGAGTACGGACGACTCTAACGCGCTGAAGAATCGATTAGAGCCATCGGGCAAGCCGTTCGCGCTGCGGCGGTTTGCCCCGGCTCGATGTTCAATCGCCGAAGCAGGAAACGATCGTCAAGGAAGTCGCTGTCAATGAATACCAGACTCACCCGGTTTGTCGCCGGTCCGTGGCCCTTCATCATCCCGGCACTCATCGCGCTCGTCCTCATGCGAGGGTTTCCCTT
>REDM01000249.1 GCA_007693485.1 Spirochaetaceae bacterium | reverse complement strand
TCTCTGACCGGCCCGGCACATCACCGGGGCAGCGCTTCGCGAAATCGTACTCCTGTTGCGTATCTCCCGGCGATCTCGTACCATAAAGGTAGCATTACGAGGGGACACGCATGAAATTTCCAGCCTTATCTCACTCACTGACCGGCGTTCTGGTTCCCGTGTCGGCGCTCCGCTCCGCGCAAAGCGTCGGAGTCGGGGAGTTTGCCGACCTGCCGTTGCTCGCAGATTTCTGCGCCGCAACCGGCATGAGCGTCATCCAGGTGCTGCCGGTCAACGACACCGGCGCCGAATCCTCTCCATACAGCGCCCTCAGCGCCTTTGCCCTCCACCCCCTGTACCTTCGGCTGCAGGATCTGCCGGAAATCTCCGGGCTGGAATCCGCCGTCGCGGATCTGCGCACGCGCACCGAAGGTTCGCGCACCGAAGGTTCGCGCACCGAGGGCTCGTCCCGGCTGGACTATCCCGGGGTGCGCGCCGCCAAGCTGGACATTCTCCGCGACGCCTTCGCTCGCCGGCGCGAGCAGATCGCTGCCCTGCCCGAACTCAAGTCCTGGATCACCGCAAACGCGTGGATCAAACCCTACGCCGTCTTCTGCCACCAGAAACAGCGCAACGAAGACCGATCCTGGAAGCAGTGGGAGAGTCTGCGCGACATCGATCTTCCCACCATCGAGCGCGAATGGAAGAAGGGCCTCAAAGACGGCTCCACCCTCTTTTACGCGTGGGTGCAGTTCCGGCTCGAAGAGCAGCTGCGCGCCGCCGCCCGCGAGCTCGACACGCGCGGCATCGCCCTCAAGGGTGACCTGCCCATCCTGATGAACGAAGACAGCGCCGACGCCTGGGCTCACCGCGACATCTTTGACCCGGCCGTTCGTGCGGGGGCGCCGCCGGACATGTTCAGCGAGCTCGGCCAGAACTGGGACTTCCCGGTCTACAACTGGCAGCGTCTCGGCGAGCAGGACTACGACTGGTGGAAGCGCCGCCTCGTGCAGGCGGACAAGTTCTACCACGCCTTTCGCATCGACCACGTTCTGGGCTTCTTCCGCATCTGGGCGGTACCCGCGGTACATTTCTCGGGTATCCTCGGCCACTTCGCCCCGGCGCATCACCTCTCGGTCGCCCGACTGAACGAGGCGGGGTTTGACGCCGGCCGGATTCGCTGGCTTGCCGAGCCCCACATCCCCGGCGACTGGATTCGCGGCGCCTTCGGTCCCGCCGCGGACGAGATTACAGCGGGCTTCTTTCAGCGCATCGGCAACGAAGACCTTTTTCTCTTTGCGCCCGAGGTAACCGGCGAACGCGCCATCGCGTCGTCGGACCGAAGCGAAGAAGAGAAAGAGACCCTGCTCGGCTGGTACCGCGACCGCGCCCTCCTGCAGCTCGATGACAACACCTACGCGGTGGCGTGGCGCAACCGGGAGTGCACGCGCTTTGCCTCGCTGGGCGAGAACGAACGGGCCGCCTTCGCCACCCTGGCAAAGAGCGCCACGGTCGCCTCGGAGAGCATCTGGGCGGAGCAGGGCAGGCAGCTACTCGCCTTCATGAACGAAACCACCGGCATGCTCGCCTGCGCGGAAGACCTCGGCGTCATCCCCGACTGCGTTCCCGAAACCCTCGAGGCGCTTGGCATTCTCGGCCTGCGCGTACCGCGATGGGGACGCCCCGGCATCCCCGACAACCAGCCCGTCACCGAGTACCCCGCGCTCACCGTCTGTGCGCCCTCGGTCCACGACACCAGCACCCTGCGCCAGTGGTGGGAAGACGAACTCACCCCCGAGAAGCGCACCGAAGTGCTCAAATCGCTGGCCATTCCCGAAAAGCTTGGCCCCACCTATTCCGAAGAGACCGCGTGGCGCATGATCGCCGCCATGCTCAAGACCACGTCCCGCATCTGCATGTTTCAGATCCAGGACCTCTTTGCAACCGACCCGCAGTTCCGCCTTCCGGTAGCCGCCGACGAACGAGTCAACACCCCCGGCACCTGGAATCAGGTCAACTGGACCTACCGCATGCCGCGCCCGCTCGAAGAGCTGGTCGCGCGCACCGATACGGTCTCCCGGCTGAATGCGCTGGTTTCCGAGCGATCAAAAAGGAGCACCTCATGAATCACACCCAACCCGACACCCGCCCCAGTTCCGGGCGAACCGAAGCCCACCCTGCGCTGACCATCGTCGCCGCCGCCGCGTTTCCCGCGCGCTGTGGCGAGCGCGAGTTTCACGTTCGCGCAGATGCCCGGGACCGGTACCAGTTTCAGCAGGCGCTCTTCAGCGTGCGGGGCAACGTCGTCTTCGCCGATTTTCACGCGGCGCGCATCTTCGCCCAGGCCATCAACGATACCCGCGACCTCGCCCGCAAGCCCGACTCCGCCGTTCGCGCCGGCCAGATCAACGCGATGGGCCTCATTGACGAGGTCATGCACTACGTGGTCGGCACCTACCTCGAGCAGTTTGGCGACGGCCTCATGGAGGAGCTTCGCGAATTCGTGGGCGAAACCATTGGCGCCGAGGCGCTCGATACCCTTTTGCACAATTTTGGCACCACCTTCCCGCCCCGCGCGGTCTACCAGGGGCAGATGAGCGTCACCGAATACCTCGATGCCGATCACGACGGCACCTCCGGTCGCGACCTCGCGATGGAAGAGCTGCTCATGCTCTCCATCGAGAACCGCAACCCCGCATTCGGGCCCTATCGCGAGCTCTTCGACGACACCGATCTCGCCGCCGACGGCATCTATCCCAAAGTAGTCGAGGCGATCCACGCCTTTTTTGCCGACAAGCCCGCCTTTGGCCCCGAGAACGACACCCTCGTCAACACCCTCTTCGCGCCCATCAAGGTGCATCCCAATTCGCTGGAAGACCAGCTGACCTATATTCGCACCCGCTGGAGCGCCCTGATCGGCAAGTATCTCTTCCGACTGTTACGAAGTCTGGACATGATCAAGGAAGAAGCGCGCGCGCACTTCATGGGCCCCGGCCCCAGCGAGATCATGACCTACGGGCGGGACGGTGGTCAGCACGGCGCGGAACACGAGTACGAACGGTTCAGCCCCGACCGTGACTGGATGCCCAACGTGGTCATGATCGCCAAGAGCACCCTCGTCTGGCTCGATCAGCTCAGCAAGGAGTACGAGCGGTCCATCACCACCCTCGACCAGATCCCCGATCCCGAGCTCGATACGCTCGCCGCCCAGGGTTTCAACGCCCTCTGGCTCATCGGCATCTGGCGGCGCAGCCGCGCCTCCAAGCGCATCAAGCAGATGTGCGGCAACGCCGAGGCGGAAGCGTCGGCCTACTCGCTGCTCGAATACGAAATCGCCGAAGAGATCGGCGGCTGGCCCGCCATCGAGAACCTGCGCGATCGCTGTCGCGCCCGCGGCATCCGCCTCGCCAGCGACATGGTACCCAACCACACCGGCATCGACTCGCCGTGGGTGGTCAAGCACCCCGACTGGTTTGTACAGCTCGGGCATTCGCCCTTTCCGTCATACAGCTTCAGCGGCGAGAACCTCTCGGGAACCGACGGCGTGGGCGTCTACCTCGAAGACCACTACTTCGACAAGACCGACGCGGCCGTGGTCTTCAAACGGGTCGATTTTGATTCCGGGCGCACGCGCTACATCTACCACGGCAACGACGGAACCAGCATGCCGTGGAACGACACCGCGCAGCTCGACTTCCTCAACCCCGAGACGCGCGAGGCGGTCATGCAGACCATCCTCCACGTCGCGCGCAACTTCCCCATCATTCGCTTTGACGCCGCAATGACGCTCGCCAAAAAACACGTGCAGCGGCTCTGGTATCCCGAACCCGGTTCCGGCGGTGACGTCGCCTCGCGCGCCGAGCACGGGCTGTCCGCCGACGAGTTCAACGCGCGCATGCCCAACGAGTTCTGGCGCGAGGTGGTCGATCGGGTGGCCGAGGAGGTCCCCGACACCCTGCTGCTCGCCGAGGCGTTCTGGATGATGGAGAGCTACTTCGTGCGCACACTCGGCATGCACCGCGTCTATAACAGCGCCTTCATGAACATGCTCAAAGACCAGGAGAACCAGAAGTACCGCCAGACTATCAAGAACACCCTCGAGTTCGATCCCAACATCCTCAAGCGGTTTGTCAACTTCATGAACAACCCGGACGAAGAGACCGCGGTGATGCAGTTTGGCAAGGGCGACAAGTACGTCGGCGTCTGTACGGTGATGGTCACCATGCCGGGCCTGCCGATGTTTGGTCACGGACAGGTCCAGGGCTTCTCCGAGAAATACGGCATGGAGTACCGCAAGGCGTACTGGGACGAGAAGCCCGACCAGGAGCTGCTCGCCCGCCACCAGCACGACCTCTTTCCACTGATCCGCCGCCGCTACCAGTTCTCCGGGGTTGATCACTTCCGCCTCTACGACATGTGGGGCGAGAACGGGCAGGTCAACGAAGAGGTGTATGCCTATTCCAACGAGGGCTTTGGGGCGAAGAGCATCGTGCTCTACAACAACGGCTACGAGACCGCCTGGGGCTGGCTCGCCCAGTCCAGCGGCTTTGTCGAGAAGGACGAACACGGAAACCGAAGCCACCGTCAGCAGCACATCGCCGAGGCGCTCGGACTGCACAACGATCACCGGTACTTCTGTATCCTGTACGAACAGAAGAGCGGGCTCTGGTATCTGCGCAACTCCGCGGAGCTCTGGCAGAACGGGCTGTTCGCGCGTCTGCAGGGCTACGAGACCCAGGTCTTCCTCGATATCTACGAGGTGATGGACAACGAGTACGCCCACTACGCGCGCCTCGCAGACTCCCTGCGCGGCGGGGGCACACCCGATATCGATACAGCACTCAAGGAGATCTACCTCAAGCCGCTGCACGAGAGTTTCGCCCTGGTTGCCAACTCCGGTGTCTGTCAGGAACTCGCCGCCGAGATCATTGGTGATCGCCCCAAAGAGGCGCCCACCTGGCGCGAACTGATCGAGAACTACCACCGGTTCATTCAGGTTGCCGCCGACTACGCCTGCGGGAAGGGCGATGTGACCGCCGCCTCCATTGAGTTCGACAAACGGCTGCGCACCCTGCTCTCCACGCGCCATCTCGAGCTCGTCCGCCCGCAGGAGCACGTGCCGAGCTTCAAGAAGGCGCTGCACATCTTCACGCTGGGGCTGCGCGAAACTCCCGCGCGCGTTTCGACCATGATCGCGCTGTTGCTGCTGAAACCGCTCTCCGCCCTGGTGCACGAACACAGCCGGGAACCGTGGCCCGGTTGTGAGGACGGCCGCCCCAACTCCGCCGCCGGCCTCGCCGAGGACCTCATGCTTCTGCCCCGCCTCGAGCCGGTGCTCCCGGTTTCGCCCAGGGAGAACGAAGACTCCTGGTCGTGGCAGCTGCGCGTTCGCATCCTGCTCACCCAGCACCTCTGGTTTGAGACCGTGGAAGCCGGCTCCTCGTTCAGCGAAGTGACCGAGGAGCTCCTGTCCGACAGCGATGTCTCGCGCTACCTCGGCATCAACGAGCACGAGGGCACCGTCTGGTACCACAAGGAGCGCATGGAGACCCTGCTCTGGTGGCTGCTCGCCACGGCCATTCTCGAGATTGTCTACGACGACTGCGAGAAGAAGGACGAGATGACCGCCGAAGAGAGCCGCGAGCAGGTGATGACTCGCGTGCTGCGCGTCTACGACTGCTACGACAAGTGGGTCGCGTCGCACCGCACGGCCGCCTTCTCGGTGGGCGCCTTCCTCAAGGGGATGGCTGATCCTCGAGGTCCTGCGGACACCGCGTCACCCGGCGCCAGTGCCGACGCAAAGAAACCGGTCGCGAAAAAACCGGTCGCAAAGAAACCCGC
>REDM01000080.1 GCA_007693485.1 Spirochaetaceae bacterium | reverse complement strand
AGGCGAGGCACCCTACCATGAAGAGAGGAGAGCCGATGACCCGCCCACCCCTCTTCGCCCGCATCCTCCCCGACCAGATCATCAACGAACCGGTGCTCTACGTGCTGGCGGTAATCCTCTTCAGCGTGATCACCGCCTTCGTGGCCTACCTCATCCTGCTGGCGATCGCCCTGCCCGCCGCGTGGCTGGTCTCCGAGGCGCTCCAAGCGGGCATGGGCGGCATGGCGATCACGCTGTTGTTTGTCCTGGGAGCCGCAACCGGCGCGCTGGCGGTCCTGCTGGTGCTGTTGTGGCGCCACCTGCGCCGGCAGGGCGAGTGGCGGGGAATGAGGGAGGAAGCGCGGGAAGGTTAGATTACGGAGAAGTCGAGCTTACCCGCCTCGCGCAACTCGCGGGCGGCTTCCCAGATCTCGGGCCAGTGGTAGACGAGTTCGCCGTAGAGTTGCAGGTGGCGCTGGAACTCCGAAAGGAAGGCGGCTTCCGTGGTGAACCCGGCGCGCCGGTACTCGATTGGCGGGGTGATGGTTTCAGAGGCGAACTCGGCTTCGAGGTTTGCGATGAGGGCCTCGACGTCGCGATGCCATTCGTCGCAGAAGTTTGCGCCTCGGGCGAGGTTCGCGTGAGCGTCTGCTAACTGGCGCTCGACATCCGAGAGCAACAATTCTCGAATGGCAACGCGAAATGCACGCACGGACAACTCCCCGGTCGCCAATAAGTGGTTGCCCATCAACCGCAGGTGTTCTGACTCGGCGAGGTTCTCGGCGATTGGCACTCGCGACCGCGCAATCAACCGAACGAGATCGCACACACCGTATTCGACGCGACACAGCGACTCTGGAACAGCAACACGCGGTGGATCGGGGCTATGTACTACTTGCAAGCGCGAATGAAATCGCAGATGCGGCCTGTCATGTCCCGCCTGCATGGTTGAGAACAGAAGATCCTGTCTACGCCCAAACGGGAAGAACGGAGGACACAGTCTACTGTTGTCGATACCTCCGGCATAGGCCATCCAGGTATCTGACGTCGTGATGACGTTCCGTGCCAGATGTCGAGAATAGAGGCGAGTTCCTTTCGCCGCACTATACGCCGCTGGGTTCGATCGGACTGATTCCGCGACTCCGGGATCTCCGAGCAAGAAGCGCGAATGCTCCGAGCCATGATCCCCCACCAGCGAGAACTGCAGTAGTGAGATTCGAGCATCCATATCCAGAAGTCGGCCAAGCATATCAGAGGTAAGTAATGAGAGGTCTATGTGTTCACTCTGTGCCAAAACCTGTTGCGGTGAGTGCCCGACGACGGAATCAATACTTTGGAGAACGCCCGCACCGCTCGCGCCCATGAGGCCATTTTCTGCGGATGGGTGGCCCATCACTTCGATTGAGTGCGTTGCCACTGCCGACAAGGATATCGATTCGGCGGCAGCGGCCAACGCGTCGTTAATGTCCGAAAGATGGACATCGTCATCCAGGGACAGAATCCGGTTGCCCGCAGTGCTCAATAGACACCGGTTACGGTTGGCGCCTGTGGCGGGGCCAAGCGTCGAATCCGGGCCCAAAGCGAAGCTGAGGAATGATCGAACACGGCTGTGTGTTGATACCCGAATCACCGAACAGAGCGCAGAAACATCCGCGGCCGCGATGGGAACCGAGTCGTCAAACATCATTACCCGCTGCGGTCGCGGCTCGGGAAGCTTGTGAAATATGCTCGCAAGCCGCGACGCGTTTTGGGTCCGCCCGTGAGTCACTACAGTGACCAACGGCTTCGCAAGCGGTTGGTCATGGAGGGGCGTCGTCGCGATACGACGGCGAACCTCGCTTTCAGCGATGAGCAGGTTCAACTCAACCAGGTGCCGCAGAGTTTTCTCGACGGAATTGCCCTCGAACGTCTGGTACCCGCGACGCTCCAACTCACGGGTATGGTCAGCGAGCGTGGCGAGACTCGCACTGTTGATGAGAGCTTCCACCGTCGGCCGGTCGAGTGCCACCCTTCGCCCGGACAACCGATCATGCACAACCGCGTCATCTTGGGAAAACGGATGGACGGCCACCGGAACCGCGATGAACCGCTCTGTCAGAGCGGGCACGAGTATCGCTCTATCTGACCCGAAAGCTGATCTGCGGCTTCAAGCATACGCGGCCATATTGTCAGAATCGTGCCGAACAACCCAATCTCTTCCCGAAGAAATCTCCGTGCGTCCGAGAGGTTCCGGTTTGCTGCTCTTGCCTCCAGCGGGTACCCGCACGCTTCATCTTGCGCGGCAGCGCGAATCGCCTCCATGAGCTGAAGCGTGTCCGTCCGGAGTGTTCCCGGGAGCTCGTCGGGGACACCGGGGTTCGAGAGGACGGCACCAAAACTGGAAAGCCCCGACAAGAAGGCATCCCGAACTCCCCGATCGAAAGCGTTATCATCACGCGTTGAGAGCATCATCAACTCCTCTCCCAGCTGTCGATACGACGACGGCACCCCAAGTGACGTCTGAACCGATCCGACCCGTCGCACTATCGCCGCCATAAGTTCGCCCATGTTCGGAACGATCATACGTCGCGCGCTTTCGGGCAACTTCTTTGGAACCGGCGCGAAATGGTCGAGAGTCATTGCCGCGTGCGCAAACAGGTAGTTGGGATGCAACACCGCACAAGAGGCTGCGAAGCAGACATCTTCCCCCCTTCCGAGCGGGATGAACGGCGGCGTCGGAACGGAATGATCGATAACGAAGGCCATCGTCGAAAACGATCCTGCTGGCGGAACCACCTTCCGGCTGGAGCAACTGAACAGATAGGTCGAATCGCGCTCCAAATTGTAGTCTGCGACGTCTTCACCTCGTGCCCACCGCTGTAATGAGTACGCGGTAAGACGAAACGGATTGAGATGAGTAAACGTTCCACACTTTCCCAACTCCATCACGACGACTCGACTGTCTCCGGTCGCGCTACGTTTCGCGAGTTTTGAACCGTTTAGTCGTTCATCCACTATGCCCGACGGACAATGATCGAGTGCATCACCCGCAAGGCGCACCTCTTCTTGGAACCGCGATAACTGAACGGTATCCGAGATTTGCTCGATCTCATCAAGTGATAACGGTTGACGGTATATCGAAAGAGGACTCGATTCGCCAGTAGGGCCTCCCCCACTGACCATTGCAGATTGCCGAGCAGTGAGCACCACATCATCATCAATAGAGACAGCAATGCGCCTTCGTGCGATCAGAGACAGAAGCGCTCGACTGCAACCAGTACGAAACACGTCATCGTACTTGCGCCGCTCGAGGGCCGAGGAAACGGCAGGCTGCTCGTCGTGGGAGAAACGCGCAGCATCGCAGAGTTCAACAACGAAGCGCCTTCGATCCTCTCGGGCTACCACCCGCACAGGACACTGCAGTCCATCGCCAAGCCATTCAGATGTTTTGGACAATACGGTCGCGCTATCGTCCTCTGCCACGATGATTGCTGGTGGCGAGGAATCCTCCGCCGCTGATATCCAAGATCCGTCAGAATACGAACGGATGCTCCGAGCAAGCACGGCGTATCGCCCACCAGTGATCCAAGCAACAACTCCGACAGGCAACACGGAAACACTACGTCACGAAATCAAGTCAAATGAGCCCACGTCCCGAGCGATCCAGCCGCTTCCTTGCATATTCTCGAAAGCCACCAGACGGTTCGCATTGCTGAACGCCGGCCCCTCCACCACTACGAACTTCTTTGGAATCGTTGCAGCAAAGATCAAGTCTACTCCGCTGGAAAAATCGCCGGCCATGTCATCAGAGGGCTCACCAACTACGCGTCCGAATGATTCCACCAACGACAGATTCGCGTCCAGTCGCCGCATCGCATAACCAGTGGGTGCATTCGCACTGACGACAAAAACATCGTTCCCGAAGACCACTATATCCGAGAACATTGACTCTTCGACGAAGGGAGTCACGTAGAGTGCTTCCCTGCTGCCGGTTGATGGGCGAAGCTTAACGATGACTGCTCTCCCGGGGTCACCGTTATCATCTCCGGTCAACAACACTGCCCCTGAGGAGTCTATCGCCATTCGCTCCAGAAAGAAATTGAACGAGGCGCCGATACCAGTGAAATCCTGGATCGGACCAAAGGACTCGAACCCGGTTCCGTCAAACCTAACTCGGAACAGGGTAAGGCCGTCGGTCTCCACTTCGCCAGTCCCGTACACCCACCCTCCGGCTCGATCTGACGCGATCGCGCGAAAGTCGGAGAAATTCGGGGTTGTCGTTTGCCCGTCAAGGATCAACTCGGGAGATGTGCCCGCGAATGAACTGAATCGGTACAATCTCGGATCGCTTGTTCCAACAAAAACTGAGAATCCGTCTCCGAATGAAATCCCAATTACACCGTCATCGAAAATCGAGCCGTCTTGAAAGAAGTATCTCATTCGACCAAAGTTGGCTCCCATTCCTTGGATTTGGGCGAACCGTCTGTTTATTCCTTCCACGTGAATAAACACCGGTCCCGGATACATCGCCACGTTCACACTCGCCCCAGCCGCACTTACCGGAAGACGGCGTTCTCCCGAGTACACGTCGCCACCGATGTGGAACCGCCGATTCACCCCCACCGGTACCTCGAGCGTGACGCTGCTGGTTACCGGCGTGAGCGTGCGCTGAATGGTGCTCATCCCGGGGCCGCTGACGGTGAGTTCGAGCTCGGTTACGGTGGAGGGGGCGTTCATTACGGAGATGCCGGCGGCGGCGGTGGACTCGCGGCCGAGGGGGTCCATGCAGCCGGAAAGCAGCAGAACCGCAGTGGCAACAAACACCACGCCCGTCAGGTAGCACAGAAAACCCTTCATGCTTCGGATTGTCTTCATATTGGTCACGGCCTCCTTCGGCCTAATTCCATTGAATGCGGATTACCACCAGACCCGTATCGCCGCTCACTGAAGGAACCGGCGGCCCGTCCGGTGACGTACTCGACTGCACGGTGCTCTGCTCGTTCAGGATCTGCTGCGGACCCTGAGGTCGGTCATAGCCGTCGGCGCTGCCGGTCTGGCCCTGGCCGAGGGTCTGCTCCTTGCCAAGGATGTTGCCCATGGCAACCACGCCCTCGTCCACAAAGAGGTTGACCCCGTCAAACTCGAAGCTCGTGCCGCGCACCGCAGCGGTGGCCTGCGTGCTTCGCAGCTGGAAGTTGTTCTGCAAGCCTTCCGCGCTTCGCACCTCGGAGCGTACCCGGCCGACGCGCAGGAAGAGGCTCGTGTCCAGAACGCCTTCGCGCTCGGCGAGATCTTCGATCGTCATGCGCGTCAGCTCCCGCACGCGCAGGATGGACTCGCCAAGTTGCACCGTAGCCGCTGCGCCGAAGCCGGTGGAGATGGTGGTGCCGGGCGTGACCGCGGCCCCAACCGTTGCCGGTCGCCAGGCTCCGGTTCCCTCGCGCAGCTCAACGCGGCCGGAGACCTCGCTCACCCGTGCGGTAACCTGGGCCCATGAAGCTCCCGCCACAATCAGCAGCAGGGTGGCCAACAATATGAGAAACCGTTGCATTCGCATCGTAGAAACCTCCATCAGTACCGGAACGACAGATTGAACCGGGCAAGAAATTCCGTCTTCCACGCATCCGCGTTCAGTGCCTTGTCTTCGCCAGCGGAGGGGAAGAAGGCACCCAGCGCCAAGCCGAGGCCAAGGTCGGAGAAGGGGCGGAAGTTGATCGAAAAATCCACCTCGCTGCCAAGGTAGTTTCCATCCGGGTTTCCACCGGCCTCAGAAATCACTCCGGTGGTTGGCCGGAAGAACGCGAAGTACTTGAGCTGGGTCTGCAGGTTGGAGAGCGCGGTCGGCTGGGCAGCAAAGGGACGAACGCTGTAGCCCACGTCCGCAACCAC
>REDM01000277.1 GCA_007693485.1 Spirochaetaceae bacterium | reverse complement strand
CCTTGGCGAGGAGCGCACCGCGCTTGACCACGAGCGAGATACGGTCGCGCAGGAGGCTGCCTCACTTCGCGTGCGCGAGCGGGAAATCACCGCGGAGATGAACGACCTGCGCGACGAAGCACGTGATCTCGAGCGCGGCATCCAGCGCTATCCCTCTGATGCGGTGAGGCTTCGCGAATCGCTGACCGCCGGCGGAATCACGGCGACGCACTTCGCGGAGCTCCTCGAGGTGGTCGACCCGGAGTGGCAGTCTGCCGCCGAAGGAGTGCTCGGCCCGCGTCGCTTCGATCTCCTGGTCAGAGAGGACCAGTTCGCCGCTGCCGTTGAGCTCTACCGGGAACACCCCGATCACCCGAGCGGCGTCGGTTTGCCGGAGCTGTCGCGAATGCACGACGCCGAGGTGACGCCAGGATCCCTCGCCGAGGTTCTCGAGGCGGCGACCCCGCAGTCGCGCCGCTACCTGGCGTGGCTTCTCGCGGAGGTGGTGCGGTCCGATGCGGAGCACCTGCGCGATCACGCCGACGCGGTGACGCGCGACGGCCTGCGGTATACCCAAAAACGCTTTGAGCGACTCGACCCGGAGAGCTGCTCGCGCTGGTTTATTGGTGCGGGTGCGAAGGCGCGGCGTCTGGAGCAGATCCGCGTTCGGCTCGGGGAACTCGAAGCCAATCTCACCGCAGTACGGGCCGCGAACGGGGAGGCCGACGCGAAGGCGGGCGTGCTGCGGAACGCCTACGACCGCCTGCACGAGATGGAGGCTCTCGCCGACGCGTCGGCGCGACTGGAGTCGCTTACCGCGGAGATCGAGGAGACCGAGCGGCTGCGTGCGACCATCGACACCACCGGCTTTGAGCAGCTCAACCTGCAGATCGCCGCCCTCGCGGACGCCGCGCGCACCCTGCAGAAAGAGATCGATTCGCAGAACGGTGAGCTCGGACGCCTCGAAGAGCGCTGCCGCACCCTCGCCGCTCGGGAGCAGGAACTGCAGGGCCGCCTGGAGCGGCGAAGCGACGCAGTCCGCGGCTTTCTGATGGAGTACCCCGACGAAGAGGTTGCGTGCGAAGAGTACTACCGGACGCAGATCACCCGCGAGCAGAAGCAGGGAGGGCGGCTCGACTACGCGGAGATCCTCGGCCGCTGGCAGCGGGCGGTAACCGGCTTCACCACGCGGCTGGAGAACGCCCGCAGTGCCCTCCGCGAGCTGAAGCAGGCGTATAACCGGGACTTCAATGCCCTCCTTCCCACCGAGGAGGACGCCTCGCGCGACCACCGCGATGCCCTGCTGCGTTTCGAGCAGACCGAGCTGCCCGCCTACCGCGACCGCATCCAGCGCGCCCGCCGCGAGGCCGAAGCGCAGTTTCGCGAGCACTTCGTCAGTCGCCTCAACGAATACGTGCTGCAGGCGCGCGACAGCTTCACCGAGATCAACTCCATCTTGAACGTCATCCAGTTTGGCCGTGACCAGTACGCATTCACCATCCACGAGCGCCCAGAGAAGCGCGGCGTTCTGGAAGTGATCCGTACCGCCGCCGAAATCCGCTCCAACGAGGGAACCCTCTTCGAGGCGCTCTCCAGCGACGAAGAGCGCGCCGAGGTGGAACAGCTCTTCCAGCGAATTCTGGAGAACGATCTGGATTCTCCGGAGGTGGCGGAGATCTGCGACTATCGGCAGTACTTTCAATATGACATCCGCATCCGTCACACCGACGCGCTCGATGAGAAGACCGGCAAGCCGCAGGAATCGATGCTCTCCAAGGTGCTGCGCGAAAAATCGGGTGGAGAGGCGCAGACGCCCTACTACGTGGCGATCGCCGCGAGCTTCTACCGCTACTATCAGGACGATCCCGACGCGGTGCGGCTGGTGCTCTTCGACGAGGCGTTCAACAAGATGGACGATGACCGAATCGAGAAGACCATCGACTTTTTCCGCAAACTCCAGATGCAGATCATCACCGCGGTCCCCACCGAGAAGATGGAGTTCATCGCCCCGTACATGGATCAGACCAACGTGATCGTGCGCAAGCACCACCGGGCCCACGTCCGCGAGTTTCGGGTGCTGCCGGAGGGCACGGCGTGATCACGCCGACCGCCCGGCGAATCCTCGAGCAGTTTGCGGCAGCATTCCCGAACTCGGCCCACTACCGCGGCGGTCGTCCGCTCCGCAAGGCGGGGTGGGCCGGGCTCATGCCGGAGATCGAGCGCGACGTCGAGTCGAAGCAGCGCTTCCTCGACGCGGTGGATGAGCTCGTGGCTGCGGGGATACTTTCGGTGCGATGGCGACGCTTTCGCGAGGGCGACGACGTTGAGGCACTCTACCTGCGCGATCCGGCGGCGCTCTTCGCCGCGCTCGGAACCCGTTCCCCGACCGAGACCGCCAGCGCGATGAGCACGGAGTTGTCGAGGACCGAGTGCCCGCCCGGTTCGCTTGCCGAAGCAGTGGCGACGCACGTTGCCGCCTTGCTCGAAGCCAACCACCCCACGCCGTTTGCGGACGAAACCGAGCTCGCCGACACGCTTCGTTTGCTGTCTCTGTCCACCGACGAGGTGGCGCAGCAGCCGATCCGGGCGCTGAGCGTTCGGCTCTTCTCCAACAGCAAGCGCATCGAGGCCCTCCTCCGCACCGCCGACACCGCCACCCGTGCCGCCGCGGGCGTCACCGCAACGGAAGTTCTCGGGCTGTCGCGAAGTTACCCCGAGGCGACCATTGCTCTCCGCGGCACCATCGTTTTCTCGGACCGGCGCCGCTGGGAGCTCTGTGGAGAATCGGTAACGCTTCCGCTTGAGACCGCTGCCGCCATCGAGGAGATCACGTTTGACGGGGCGCTCATCACCGTAGAGAACAAGGAATCGTTCGGGGTCACCGCTGCTGGAGTTGGATCCGCGCGGGGCGGCGCCACAGGAATCGGCGCGGTGGTCTACACCGCCGGTCACCCCAACCGCGCGGTGCAGACCGTGGTCCGCCGGGCGGCCGCGGGCGGAGCCGCGGTTCGTCACTTTGGCGACCTGGACCCTGAAGGCCTCCTCATCTACCAGGAAATCGCCTCCCTGGTTCCCCGCCTGCAACCGCTCTTCATGGACCCCGAAACCTACAATCGCTTCGCCGCCCACGGCCGCCCGCTCAACGGCAAAGAACATTCGCTGCTCGACCGCATCACTCGACCCGAATTGACGCCACTGGTCGAGCGGATGCGCGAGAGAAGAATTGCTGTCGAGCAGGAGGTGATCGATCCTGGGGCGGATGAATGGGAGTAAGCCCCTCATTGACGGTTTTCGTCACCACCGATACGCTCATTCCATCATGGCAGAACCGCAATCGCCGCCGGCAGTCAATGAAGACCCCGCCGCCTACCGTCATCGGCTAACTGTTCCGGTTCGCTACGACGACATCGACAGCCTGCGTCACGTCAACAACAAGTCCTATCTGGCTTACGTAGAGGACGCGCGGGTCACCTACATGCAGCGCGTGTTCGGCATGGATCGAAGCCTGCTCTCGGTGCCCTACGTGATCGCCCGCATCGAGGTCGATTACCGTGCTCCGGCCTACTACGGCGATACCATGACCGTGCGCACCCGCTGCGCCCGCATCGGGTCGCGCAGCTTCACCCTTCACTCGCTTCTGCACCGCCGTGACCCCGAAGGCGCCGAGGCGCTCTGCGCCCGCGTAGTCTCGGTGCTGGTTACCGTGGATGAGCACGGCGCTTCCGCGCCGAACGATTCGGTGGCGGTGCGCTCGATTCTGGAGTACGAGCCGGTGGCGCCGGACCAGACCTCGTGATCGTCGGCCGGGCAGCGCCCGTCGGTCGGCGGGTGACCGTCCCCGGACCACCACGCGCGTGAGCGCGATTGGGAACCGAAGGCGGTCTCGCCGGGATCAGGCACTTGGGGCCGTTTCCGATCAGGTCGGTGCGACCGGTCTGCTCCAGTGCGCGACGCACCTGCTGGTAGTTGCGCGGGTCGCGATACTGGAGCAGGGCTCGCTGCATTGCCTTCTCCTCGTGTGTGGTGGGAACCGGAACCGGTTTACCGTTTCGGGGGTCGATCCCCGTGTAGTACATGCACGTGGCCAGGGTTCCCGGCGTGGGGTAGAAGTCCTGCACCTGATCGGGGGTTCCTCCCTGGTCGCGAAAGTACTCGGCCAGCGCCACGGCGTCTCGCAGCGTTGTTCCCGGGTGGCTTGAGATGAAGTAGGGTACGATGAACTGCCGCATGCCGAGCGAACGGTTCACTTCCTCGAAAGCTTCGCGAAAGCGCTCGTAGACGTTCATGCCCGGTTTCCCCATGGCGGCAAGCGCCTGCGGTGTGATGTGCTCGGGAGCCACCTTCAGCTTGCCCGAGACGTGGTGCTGGCACAACTCCCGCAGAAACTCACCGTCGTGGTCGAGCAGCAGGTAGTCAAAACGGATGCCCGAGCGCACGAAGACCTTCTTCACCCCGGGCACGGCACGCAGTGCACGCAGCAGATCACGGTAATCGCTGTGGTCTACCACCAGCTGTTTGCACGCATGCGGATAGAGGCACTGTCGGTCTTTGCAGACGCCGTGGGTCTCCTGGCGAAGGCACGAAGGGCGGCGGAAATTGGCGGTTGGTCCGCCCACGTCGTGGATGTATCCCTTGAAACCCGGCAGCGTGGTCAGCAGCTGCGCCTCGCGCACCAGGCTCTCGGTGCTGCGCGCCCCGATACGGCGCCCCTGATGAAAGGTGAGGGCGCAGAAGCTGCACCCGCCGTAGCAGCCGCGTGCCGAAACCAGGCTGAACCGAATCTCTTCTACTGCGGGGACCCCTCCGGCGTCCAGATAGTCCGGATGGAAGGTGCGAGTGTAAGGGAGCTCGTAGAGGCGGTCCAGGTCCGCCCCCGAGAGGGTCGGCCGCGGCGGGTTCTGAACCACCGACCACGGGCCGTACGGCTCAACCAGTACGTCGGCGTTGATCGCGTCGGTATTGCGGTGCTGGGCCAGAAAGCTCCGGGCGTAGGCGTTCTTGCCCTGGTGGGCATCCTGCAGCTCGTCCCAGGAGGGAAGGGCGACCGGTGCGGCGCCCGAGTTGGCTGCGGCGGCCGCGCGCGAGGCGAGAGGCTGTGGCGCCTCTTCCGACCGACGCTTGCAGACGGTTCCGCGGATGTCCGTGAGATCGCCGGCGCGCCGTCCCGAAGAGAGCGCTTCGGCGATCTGCACCAGGGCTCGTTCGCCCATGCCGTAGACCAGCAGATCCGCCTTGGAGTCAATCAGAATGGAGCGTCGTATCCGGTTTGACCAGAAGTCGTAGTGGGCAAAGCGGCGAAGCGACGCCTCAATCCCGCCGATGATGATGTCCACCTGCTTGAACGCTTCACGGATGCGGGTGCAGTAGACCAGGGTGGCGCGGTCCGGTCGGCGCCCGCCCACGCCGCCGGGGCTGTAGGCGTCGTCGCGTCGCGGCTTCCCCGACACGGTGTGGTTGGCCACCATCGAGTCCATATTGCCTGCACTCACCAGAAACGCGAGCCGCGGCCTACCGAGCCGCGCGAAGTCATCCGGGGTGGTCCAGTCCGGCTGCGCGATTATCCCCACCGCGTAGCCGTGCGCTTCCAGCCATCGACCCAGCAGCGCGGGCCCAAAACTGGGATGGTCCACGTAGGCGTCTCCGGTCACAAAGACGAAGTCCAGTTCGCCCGGGTTCATGCCGCGCGCAGTGAGGTCGTGGGCGCTGACGGGGAGGAACCGCTCGCGCGGCGCGCGGTAGACGTCCAGGCTCTGCATGCCTGATGCTGGCCCGCCGGTGCACGTGGCGTCAAGGGGCTGTGTGCATACGGGAAGTGTCTACTGAACATAGACACTTCCCGTATGCACACAGCCCTCTCTTCGCCATGACCGACAATTCCGCGGATTCGCGATAGT
>REDM01000223.1 GCA_007693485.1 Spirochaetaceae bacterium | reverse complement strand
GGATCAAGGCCATGATCAACAGAACAAACAGTATCTTTTTCACGATACACTCCTTTCGGTGTTTCCGGCGCAGTGCATAATTATCTGCACGACGCCAATCGAAAGATCGTGAAATGGGCCGGAGAAGGCAAGTTGTTTTGGGTTAAGAATTCCCACTGCCCCACCGCAGACCATGAGTGCGCGGCGTTGAACAAGGGGCGATGTGCATACGGGAACTGTCTTGTTGGAGTAGACATTTCGCGACCCACCGATCGTGTGCAGCCCGCAACATGTACAGAAGTCCGGCCGTCCCGATCGCCAACCCCGTCAACCTTCCGAGACGGCCGCCGGTGGCGCCGGCGCGACCCGCGATCTCGTCGACCGCACCGTGATCCCCATTCAAAGTTCGCTCTTTCTGGGCGATGACTACGTCGCCCTGCTCACCGAACACCGCATCCATGCGATGACGATGAAGGGCGATACGATGGATCTGGTGAACGCGGATGCGATTCGGGCTCGGGGAGTCAAGTCGGACCGGTAGACCACGAGTACAATACAGTCATCGCCTCCGTTCCGTCCGATGTTCCTCACTTGTCGGATTCCGTAAGACCCTTGACGAATTGCTTCTGCATGGAGAGGACGAGCGCCACCGGCGGGATCATCGCGATGATGGTGATTGCCATGACGATGTGCCAGTCCGCCTGGTGATCTGCGGTGGCCAGCATTCGACTGAGGCCCAGCATGAGGGTCCAGAAACGACGATCCGTTGTCGCAATCAGCGGCCACAGGTACTGATTCCAGCCATACACAAATTGAATGACCACGAGCGTCGCAATGGGAGTGCGCGACATCGGCAAGAGAATCGATGTGAAGAACCGCATTGGACCGGCTCCATCCACCTTGGCCGCTTCCACGATTTCGTCCGGAATGGTCATGAAGTACTGCCTGAACAGAAACGTCGCGGTGGCGGAGACCGCAAGCGGCATGATCAGTCCGGCAAAGCTGTTGAGAAGCCTGAGATCGGATACGAGCTGGTAGGTGGGAACAATTCGCACCTCCACCGGAAGCATCAGGGTGACCAGAACCAGCCAGAATACAACGCTCCGGCCGGGGAAGCGAAAGAAGACAATGCCAAACGACGAAAAGAGCGAAATCACAATCTTTGAGACCGTGATTCCAACAGCCAGGATCATGCTGTTCTGAACCATCGTCAGTGCGCCAATTGCCCGTGCGCCTCCGAGCCCCCTTCCACCCACGACCAGAGCCTGAACATAATTGCGAATGAACTGTCTGCCGGGGAACAGGGGCATGGGTCGCTCGAAGATCTGCGCGAGCTCAAGAGTTGACGCAACGAACGCCATGTAGATGGGAACCATCACAACCGTGCACCCGACAACGAGGGCAGCGTGGCGAACGATTCGAACTCGTACGGGATCAGTGATCATTCCGTTTCCTCAGTAGACGACTTTCCGCTCAACAAAGCGGAATTGTAGCGCAACCACCGCAATTACGAATCCCATGAGCAGCACCGATTGTGCCGCGGAACCACCAAAATCCAGACCGCGAAACCCGTCCCGGTAGATACGAAACACCATCGTTGCAGTCGCGTTACTCGGCCCTCCTTGCGTCAGTTGGTGAATGATCGGAAAGGTCTCGAAAAACGTGTAAATGAAGTTCATGATCAGAAGAAAAAACGTGGTCGGAGAGAGAAGTGGAAACACGATCTGCCAGAAACGGAGTTTTGGCCCGGCACCATCGATGGCCGCGCTCTCTACCAGCGAATCGGGCACGCTTTGCATGCCACCGAGGTAGAACAGAAAGTTGTACGCGATGCGCTGCCACGACGCCGCAATCACTACCAGCGAAAACGCGTGAAGGGGCACGATCGCGTGGTTCCACTGGACTCCAAACCCTCGAAGCCCGTATGCAACAACCCCAACGGCAGGGCTGAACAAAAAGAACCACAAAATCCCCGCGACCAGCGGAGCGACCGCGTAGGGTGAAATGATGATGGTCTTGTACGCGGTAGCTCGCTTGCCGACGTTGTTCGCGACGGCCGAAAGAAACAGCGCGATCGTCATGGTAGACCCGGCAACCGCCAGGGCAAACCCAATCGTGGTCCAGATCGAGCGAACGTAGCGTGGGTCGCTCAGAACCCGCCGGAAGTTCTCGAAACCGACGAAAACCCGCGACGCACCAAAGGCGTCTTCACGAAAGACCGACTGCAGCAGGGCCTGCGCAGCAGGAAAAATGAAGAATACCAGAACTAGAACCACCTCAGGTGCCACGAGGAGATACGGCAACCGTCGATTCCCGAAGATAACGCGTTTTCCAACCATGACCGCCGATCCTTTTGAAAAAGATTCGCGGATCGCCCCACGGTCGATCCGCTGTCACTACTCTTTGCGCCGCCCCACACGGGGCAGGATCAGCGTACCGTACGCTCGAACTCGCGAAGGATCGCGTTCCCCCGCACGACGGCTTCATCCAAGGCCTGCTGCGGGGTCATCTCTCCGGTCAGCGCCGCTTCCATCCCGTCGAGGATCACGTTGCGAACCTGCGGGAACATACCAAATCGCAATCCTCGGGAGTTCTCGGTGGGCACGTTGAGAGTGATCTGCTCGATCGCAGTGTTGTGGATCGGTACACGATCGTAGAAGCCCTGCGCACGCGAAAGCTCCCACGCGGCGTAGGTGATCGGGAGGTAGCCGGTAAACTGATGCCAGTCCGCCTGCACCTCGGGAGAGCTCAGGTAGTCGAAGAACATCGCAATGCCTTCGTACTCTTCGTCGGTGTGGCCCGCCATTACCCAGAGTGAGCCCCCGCCGATAATCGAGTTCTGCGGCGCACCGGCAACGTCGGGCCAATACGGGAGAAAGCCGGCACTGAACTCAAAACCAGCGGTACGCGCGATCCCGGCGTACGCAGCAGACGACGCAATGTACATCGGCACGTCGCCGGAGGTAAACAACGGACCGGCGGCACCTCCGCGCCCTCCGTACTGAAAGAGTCCTTCGTTCTGCCAGTCCACGAGCGCCTGAAGGTGGCGTACTCTCAGTGCATCGTTTAAGACGAGTTCAGCGTCCCACCCAAGCATCCCGTTCGCCCGCGTGCCAAGGGGCGCGTTGTGCCACGCTGAGAAGTTCTCGACCTGCGTCCACGAAGGCCACTGAAAGGTGAAGCCCGCCGAATGATTTCCGGTCGCAACGAGGACACGTGCCGCCTCGGCAACCTCGGGCCAAGTGCGGGGCGGATTCGCCGGGTCAAGCCCGGCAGCTCGGAACGCGTCTACGTTGAAGTAGAAAATTGGGGTCGAGCTGTTAAACGGAAACGACAGCATTTCGCCGTCGAGCGTTGAGTAGTACGCAGTGACTTGCGACAGAAAGTCGTCCGGATTCAGAGGGGTTCCGTGCTGTGCCATCAATTCATGCACCGGTACGATCGCTTCGCGGCTGCCCATGAAGGTACCGGTTCCAACTTCAAATATCTGGATGATGTGAGGGGCGTTTCCCGCCCGAAAGGCCGCGATCGCGCTGGTCATGGCCTGTTCGTAATCGCCCTGCTCTACCACGCTGACCAGAAACCGATCCTGGAGTGAATTGAAATCACCCGCCATCTGTTCGATACGCTCGCCGAGCTCACCTCCCAAGCCGATCCACATTTCAATCTCAATCCGCCCGTCCGCCTGCGCTGCTTCCTGTGCTCCAAACCCGGACAAGACCAGCACCGCGATAATCACCGCCGCGGTTACGGAAACAATCCCAACAATACCGTGTCGCATTTCCTACTCCTTTGCGCCATCGCGCCTGCGCCGCATCTCGGCGCGTGTACGTTGTCAACGGAGGCAAAAATACGTACGAAATGTTACGTTCTGGTTATGATTTTGTAAGATTTCTATGAATGTTGGGCATCACCAGCCCCAAAACGCCTCACCGTCCCTGCAGGTCGTCCAGGAACTCGGAGCCGGGGGCGACGGCGGTGACCAGCAGGTGGTCGCGGGCGCGGGTGCAGGCAACGTAGAGCAGGTGGCGTTCGGTGGCGTACACTTCGTCGAGGTCGGCCTCGTCGCCTACGGACTCGATCCGGGTCTGGGCGGGGATTACTTCATCGTCGCACGCCATGACCGCAACGGCGCGAAACTCAAGCCCCTTCGCCTCGTGCATCGTGATTGCAACGGCTCCCGAGACGGCCGCCTCACGCGCCCGTTCCATCTGTGACTCCGACCGGACAATGACGGCTACTGAGTCTCCTGCAGCACCGTCGCGGACCAGGGAGGCAACCCAGTCGGCCACTGCGGCGGTTTCGTCGGTTTGGTGTTCAAACAGCTGAACACGGGGGACGGGTCCGTTGAAGACCGAAACCGTGTCGTCGCGGCGGTCGGTGGTGCCGTCGGGGTCGGAAATCGCGGCATCGAGCAGACGGTCCGCGCATCGACGGATCTGGTGCGAGGTTCGGTAGTTCACCCGCAGCACGCGCGAGCGGCCCCGGACGTCGACCCCAAGGCGCACCCAGGAAAAGGGCTGGCGAAAGATGCGCTGGCCGGTGTCCCCCGCACAGAAGAGCGCGTCCGGTTCGCTTCCCGCAAGCGCAGAGAGAAACACCAGCTGCGCGGGCGCGACATCCTGCGCTTCGTCCACCACCACGTGGGTGTAGGGACCACCGATACCACCGCGGAGCGTTGCGGCAACCGCGTGGCAGCGCTGCGACATCGTGACCAACCTCCGGGCCACGAGCTCCGTGCGCAGCTGCTCGAAGAGCGCCCAGAGTTCCCGGCGACGGCTTTCGGGAAGACGCGTCTTGCGCCCCAGGCGCGGAATCTCCTGATAGCTCTCCCACGAGGTAAGGTTGTGCAGGTCGACGATGTGGGTCCACTCGGCCGTAGCAAACGAGAGCGAAAACGACGGCGCATCGGCGGCTTGGTAGAGCTCCCCAAGAATCTCGAGCGCCTTCCCCTCGGGTGTGAGCCGGTCCGCGGCGCCCGCGGCAAGCCGCGTGACCACCTGATCGATGGCGGCCACGTCGATCCGCTCCGCGATGCGCGGCTCGTTGCCCACCAGGCGGCGCAGCTTGATGCGGAGGGCGTCTGCCAGCGGCTCGGAGATGGTGGTGAGCAGCACGCGTGCCGAATCGTTGTGGCGCGCGAGGAAGACGGCGCGATGCAGGGCCACGACGGTCTTGCCGGTGCCGGCGGAACCGGTGACCCGCGCGGGGCCGGACCAGTGCTGCTCCACAATCGAGCGCTGCTGCGGATGAAGGAATACGGTCCACTTCTCCCACGGATAGTCCAGCGCGCGCTCGAGTTCCTCGATTCCGGTCACCATGCGAAAACGCTGCTGCGCCTCGGGGTGTTCGAACGGATCCGATTCCGGAGCCGCCGGCGCAACGGGTCGCGGAGAGCCGCCGGTGGCCACCTCGAGCACCGCCTCGGCCGCCTCCGCGGGCAACCGCTCGGCAATCGCCAGCAGGCGCTCGTCATCCGCAGCGCGCAGCGGCTTGATCCAGTCGGCGGGGACACCCCAGGAGAGCATCTCGTCGTCGGTGCAGTTTCGAAGCGGCGCCGACGCGTCGAGGACGGGACCGCCATCGGCGTACCCGGCAACCACAATCTCCTCGACCGTTTCGTGGATCTCCACCAGCTGTGCGGCGCCGGTAGCGGGGTGACGCTCGAGTCGCCGTCGCTGCGCCCACCCGTACGCCTTGTCGTGGTGGTCTGCGTAACAGAGCACAAAAGACGAGGCGGTACGATGCACAATGATGCGAATATCGCTTCCGGCCCGCACGGACCAGAAGTTCTTGTCGCGCGCCCGCTCAAGCCGGTGCAACTTGAGCCCCGGATGCGCGGGATTGACCTGCAGATCAAACGCCGTAGTCTTGACCGCCTTCTGCTCCTGCGCAGGCAGCCGGGTCAGACTATCGGTGAAGGTGTCGGAGATGAAGAAGTTCATGG
>REDM01000205.1 GCA_007693485.1 Spirochaetaceae bacterium | reverse complement strand
TCGAGGCGGTGATTGCTGCGCAGCCCATGGTGCAGGACTGCCTGGTGCTCCAGAAGGGCGGACAGCTCGTTGCGTTGGTTAACCTCAACCTGGATGCATTCAAGGAGTACCTGGGCGGCATGAGGGACGACATGTCCGACGAGATCGACCGTCTCAAGGCGGAGGCAGAAAAGTTTCTGGACGAGATGCGCGCGCAGATCAATGCCCAGCTGAGCGCCTTCGCGCGAATCTCACGCTGCATCCCGCAGCTTGAACCGTTCGAGAAGACTCCAACCATGAAGATCAAGCGCTACCTCTACGAGTCGCGCCTGAACGCCGGATAGCAAACCGAATAGCAGAAACGAGTGCGGGGGCTCACGCCCCCGCTATTTTTCGCCATTGCGGTTTTGGGACCGCTGCTTTCACGCTTCGGCTTTCACCAGACCGTTGCGGATCACCAGGTCGCGCGGCGGTGACACCCGGATTACGTCCAGCACCGTGTCGGCACGCATGAGTACCAGATTGGCCCGGCAGCCGGCTTCGAGACCGTAGCCGGGAAGCTGCATGATGCGCGCCGGATTCACGGTCACCGTGTCGTACATGGTGCGCAGCGCTTCAAACCCCATCATGTGCCCCACGTGGGCACCCATCTTGAGTACCTCCATCATATCCGCGTTGCCCAGCGGATACCACGGATCCTCGTTGCAGTCCTGGGCACACGCCACGGTGATGCCGGCCGCGAGCAGTTCGCGGATGGGCGCCATGGCGCGGTGCTTGGGATGGCTGAAGTGTCCGCCCAGATGGATGTTGATCAGCGGGTTGCAGATGACGTGGATGCCCGCGTTCACCATCATGGGGATAAGCTTGCGGCTCACGTAGTAGGCATCCATCGCGGCGGTTGCCGTGATGTGCGACGCGGTCACCCGGCCGCCCATACCCATCTGCGCCGTCAGCGCCGTCAGCGTCTCCACGTGGCGGGAGTTGGGGTCGTCGCTCTCGTCGCAGTGGATATCAACCATGAGATCCCGGTCCCGCGCGATCTGCATCAGCTCGCGCAGACTCTCGGTACCCTGGGCGTACATCGGTTCGTTGTGGGGAATACCGCCTACCACGTCCACGCCCAGATCCAGAGCTGCCAGCAGCTGCTTCTTCACCGCGGGCGCGGAGTAGTAGCCGTCCTGCGGAAAGGCAACCAGCTGGATGTCCATCAGCTCCTTGAGGTCGACCTTGAGCCGCGTAAGCGCACGGGCGCCGCGCAATTCGGGATCGCAGACATCCACGTGGGAGCGGATGGCCTGAATGCCCATGGTGAACGCGTGCTCGCAGTAGCGCTTCGCGCGCTCGTAGACGTCTTCCTCGGTGAGCTTCTCCTGCTTGTAGCGGCCCCAGTTGTCGATGCCTTCGCGCAGCGTGCCCGAAGAATTGGGGACCCGCGTCAGGACCGAGTCCAGGTGGAAGTGGGAATCAACGAAGGGCGGCGTCAGCAGCCGCCCCTCTCCGTTGATCGTCTGACCGGCGGGCGCCTCAATCTGAGGCGCCACCTGTTGAATAGTCGCTCCCGATATCCCGACGTCCACCGGGCCGTCGTGGCACGGAGTGACCACATTTTTGATCAGTAGATCCAGCATAGTATGGCCCGTTTACACGTCCACGACGACGTGGTCCTGCGAGAGCCCAACGGCCTTCAGAATCACGTCAAGCAGAATGTAGACGATGACCGCTGCGACAATACCGTTGACCGGTGCAACGCCGGGCGACACGTAGGCGATGATCGATGCAATCACGTAGGCCCCAAGACCGGCGTAGTTGAGCTTCTTCATCTTTACCTTGTCCAAGGGGGGATACTTTCCCTTGTGCTTGTAGAAGAAGTCCGCCATGATCACGCCGCCGATCGGCGGAATGAAGGTACCCAGCAGCAGCAACCAGGGTACGAGCCAGTCGTACATGCCCAGAATCGCCAGCACCGTACCAATGGCCGCACCAATGATCGTGAGTCGTTTTCGGTTCTCGGTTCGAATCAGGTTACAGCCGGCAACCGAGAAGTTGTAGACCGTGTTGTCCTGGGTGGTCCAGATGTTGAGAAAGAGCATGAGGATACCGGCGAGCAGCAGGCCCTGGGTAGTGAGCACGTCGACGATGTCGGGCTGCTGGTAGATGATGGCACCGTAGGCGCCGGCGAAGATCATCAGGCCGTTGCCGATGAAGAATGCAAACAGACTGGCAAGCACCGCGATCTTGGCGGTCTTGGCAAAGCGGGTCCAGTTGGTCGCCTGCGTACCACCGCTGATGAAGGTACCGACCACAATGGTGATGGCCGCACCAAGCGTCATCGTTCCGGTGGGTGCAATCCCCGCCAGTCCGGCAAAGCCGCCAACTTCCCGTGTTGAGATGGCAAAGCTCCAGATGATGAGCACCAGCATGGCCGGCACCGACACAATGGAGAGCTTTTCCAGACCCCGGTATCCGACGTAGGCGGTCCAACAGAACGCAAACCCAAAGAAAATCATCATCGGTATGACGAGACCCTGCGGCAGCCCGAGCAGCTGACGGAAGACCAGCGCTACGGTGGCCGTTCCCCACGCGTACCAGCCGATCTGGGTGAAGCCAAGGGCAAAGTCCGGCCACTTGCTGCCCAGATCACCAAAGCCAAACCGCGCCAGAAGCACCGAGTTCAAACCGGTCTTGTAGGCGATATACCCCAGGATGGCAACGTAGATACCCAGCAGCAGGTTGCCCAGAACGATGATTCCCATCAGCTGGCCGAAGGGGAATGCCACGCCAATACTTCCACCGCCCCACATGGTCGCGGTGAAGAAGGTGAAGCCCAGCAGGACCACCGATGTGGACCAGAGGCTCTTGCGCGATTGGAGCGGCACTTCGGACAGCGGAAAGTCCTCGCGAAGCTCGACCTGTTTCGGTTGCACGGAACTCATTGATACACCTCCATCAGGAAACAAGGATGATTACGCGCCTGTGCGTATTCGGGGATTATAGGACGGTTTCTGCGGGAACGCAAATGCGAGATACTGATGGTTAATCAATAACCAAAAGAGCCTGTTCTCCCCCGGCCACAATGTTCGCAGGAACCCGGTCGTCAAGCGTGACGAACCGGGCGCCCCGAGTTGCCGCAAGGGCGAGAAGGTAGATGTCTGTGAGCTGTCGGGGGCCAATGGCCACTTCCTGCGAGATGAGCCGCGGGTCAATGACCGAAACGCTATCCGGGATGAACTCTACCTGTGGAAGCGCTCGGATAACCCGAAGATCGGCGCTCGCCGCCATGACGGAACCTGGTCCATTGGGATAGTTCGGATGGCCATAAATTCGAATGAATCCGTTCTCCGTCAGCGGACAGAGCAGAATCATCTTCGGCCGCACGGTAGTGAACCAGTGCTTCACCCGCTCGTGCCACTCGTGTTTCGGGTCGGATCGCGCGATGAGCACATTGATATCAGGCAAACAGACCACGAGTCTACACCCCTTCCCGTTCCCGCAGATGGTTGACCATCGCGTCGGTCACGGTCATTTCGTCCCCGTCGGGTCGCGATAAGACCGGCCATCCGTACTCATCGCGCCGGGAGTGTTCCGACGCGACCTCCGCCACATGGGCTGTTTCACGGCTGCGAGGGTTAAGGCCGTATTGAAGGCTCTCGATCACGACCTCCCGCACGGTTACCCCACGCTCCGCAGCGTGGATTTTGATTTGTCGGTAGAGGGCATCCGGAAGATCGAATGTGGTTTTCATGCAAACCATATTACCATATTTACAGCACGATGTCGACAAGAAAACGGGCCTGACCGATCACTCCCAATCGGGATGAAAGGCACGCCAGGAAAACAGAAAGTGGTGCACCGCAAGGGCGGGCTCCAGGCTCTGCCCGGCGAACGGACCGTCCACCGCACGACCGGCAACAGTCCAGCTGCTGCCGGTCGCCCGGTCCCTGATCTGCCCGTCACGAAACGCAAAGTCCAGGGCACGTCCGTCAATGCGGGGGTAGAAGGCGTTCGCCGTCCCGACGTCGCGGCCCTCCGCAAGGCGTGGGCCATCGAGGGCGCTCGCGGTACCGGGTTCCCAGAACACCACCACCGGTGTCGAGTCGATGGTGCGCGTGATCACCCGCTGCTCCTGCAGCTCGGGAAATACGACCGCGGCGACGCCGTCTCCGTGATAGACCGACAGGACCCGGGTCATCGCGTGCTCGCTCGACGCATCGATCACGTCGGGACCATAGTAGAGAAACGGAAGCGCGGCACCGTCGTAGCCGACGTAGGGGTTGCGCCCGTAGTCGCGGCGAAACCCGGTGTCCCGGGAGAGCACCCGGGCGTTCGGGTAGGCGTCTGCGGCGTCGGCCCAGGAGAGCATGAGCGAAGGATGGAGTGCGAGCTGCTGTCCCGCGTAGCGCCCGGCGATACCACGGCCGGTTGCCTGGATCCACCACGACTCGGTCTGCCGGTCGTACATGATCATGTTGGAGTAGACCAGCCGGCCGGAGACCCCAAAGTCGAGCTCGCGATCATCAAAGGTGCGGCGGAACACAATGCCGGTGTTACAGAGCGGGCAGTAGGTAACCGCGAGGGGGACTCCGCCGACGGTGTCGTTGGCAATCTCGTGCCACATCAGGATCTGAAGCGGGTAGATGTGGGTCGCCTCCCCTGCCCGTACCACGATGACCGGCTCAGCCGGCTCCAGCCAGCGCTCGGCGTCTGCAACGGTGACATGGCGGGGAACATCAATGGCCGGGATCCCGTCCTTGGGTGGCCCGCCGGCGACCACGTCGTCGTAGCTGATGAGGGCGCGCGCAAAATCCGTCGCGAACTCGGCGGAGAGGCTCGGTGGCTCCTGGTTCTGGTACTGCGGCGGCAGCGCCACTTCCACGGACCGGCCGCCGGGAACGGGTGCTCCACCAATGGAGGTAAGCCGCCGCATCAGTGCGGCCGGGGATTGGTGCTCGCCGTCGGTGCCCGTTATGGAACCGACGCCTGATTCCGCATCACCCCGAGCTCCGGTCGGTGCGCCGGCTTCAGATTCCGTGCCGCCGCCTGCTTCAGCTCGGCCGGCAGCCGTCGCGCGCGCGAATCCGATTCCCAGCAGAACTGCGGAGAGCACTAACAGGGCAATCGCGAGCACGTTGGTTCGTGGACGGGGCCGCCCGCTTCTCGTTGTCGTTCGCTTCATATGCTTCCTCCCGCCGGTTGCTCGCTCCAGATATGCTCGAGAACTTCCTCCCTCACGGTCAGAAACTCCCGGCTTGACTTCACCTCGCGGCCTCGCGCTCCGTGACCATTGCTGGAGAACGTCGCCCCAATCTCGGTCAGGATGCGGGCGGGTCGGCCTGAGAGCACCACAACGCGATTGGCGAGGTAGAGCGCCTCTTCCACGCTGTGAGTGATCAGAACCACCGTACATCCGGTGCGCCGCCAGAGCGTTCGCAACTCGTCCTGCATCCGCTCTCGGGTCAGTGCGTCCAGCGCCCCAAGCGGCTCATCGAGCAACAGGATGTGCGGCCGGTTCGCCAGCGCGCGCGCCAGCGAGACGCGCTGTTTCATTCCACCGGAGAGCTGCTGCGGCAGCGCGGTGCGAAAACCCTCGAGTCCCACCAGCGAAAGGAGCTCTTCCACCAGTGGCTGGTAGTCGCCCCGGACTGTTCCGCGGTGACGCGGGCCAAACGCGATATTCTGCTCGACCGTCAGCCACGGGAAGAGGTGGGGGTGCTGGAAGACCAGACTTCGGTTGTGGTCCGCGCCGGTCACCGCAACGCCGCAATCCAGTACCTGACCGTGGTCCGGCTGGATCAGCCCCGCCAGAATCCGAATCAGCGTTGTCTTGCCGCAGCCGGAGGGGCCCACAATTGCGACAAAGTCTCCCCGGTGCACGCAGAGGTCAACCGACTCGATCACCGGCAATCGCGCCGACGGCGTACGCGCGAAGAGTCTTCGTCGCCCCAGGCCACCGGCGTAGCCGTGGCTCACCGAGCGCGCTTCCAGAACCGGAGGTTCAATCCTGGGCTGCACGCTGCAGAAACTCCGGGGCCAGAAAGGCCTCAATCCGCGCCCGGTCCGGCGCCATCTGGATGGTGTCCTGCTCCGCGAGGAAACGCCCGGTCTCCAGGAATACCTCCGCCAGTTCACCAGGAGCCCCGTCGCGCCCGAGGTAGGCAGCCGAGAGCTGCTGCGCAGCGTCAAGAAACACCAGGCTGTCCATCTGCCGTCGCGCTTCGGCACCGTCCAGCGAGAGCTCAGCGGCAATCGCTGCGGCGGCGCGGTTGGGCTCGGTCTGGATCATTGTCACCGCCCGCATCTGGTTTCTCAGATACTGCACTACGATGTCGGGATGCTGCTCGAGAAAACCGGTCCGTGCGATTCCGATGTCTCCCGTCAGGAAGCCCTGCGCGGCGAGTTCTCCGCTGGATACCAGTACCCGCCCGTCGGCTTCCAGCATCGCCGCAAGGGTTGGTTCCCAGACAAAGCCCGCGTCAATGTCGCCACGCAACCACGCGGCGAGCATCTCGGTGGGCGGCATGTCGAGGACCCGCAGCTCGGCTGGTTCGACACCGGCAAGCTGCAGCGCGGTCAGAAGGTGATAGTGGGTGGTGGCGCCAAACGGAGCGGAAACCGTTCGCCCGCGCAGGTCCGCCACGGTGCGAATGTCCGACCCACGGCGGACCACCAGCGCTTCGTTCTCCCCGATGATGTTGTGAATCCAGATCACCCGCGCGGGAACCCCCTGTGCAATCGCCACCACCGTGGTAGAGCTTCCGCCGAGGCCCAGGTCAACCGAACCGGCGGCGATTGCGGCATTCAGTTCGCTGCCCGAGTTGAACTGAACCCAATGCACCGGAACGCCCAGCGTCTCTTCGTGCCAGCCGAGCTGTTTGGCCACGAGCTCGCCGTTGGGAATAGCCTGGTACCCAATCACCACGCGCGTCAGCCCGCGCTCCCGGGCTCCGCCCGCCGCAACGGGGCGTGCAATAGCCGCGAGAGCAAGGACCACCAAGAGGGTGTGCACAACCGCCCGCATCACCTGCCCGAGACGGCACGCTGCCCCAGCGCCGGGAGCGTCATTTGTCTCCATATTGGTCTGTCCTCTCATATCGCTTCGTCTTTTCATGTCGATCCATCCTTTCATTCGTTACTCCTCACTCCACGGAACTACCATCGCCGCAAGCAGCCGGATCAGCCGATCGAGCAGCAGACCGGTGGCGGCCATGGTGATAATGCCAACGAAAATGAGATCAGTGCGCAGAAACCGGCCCGCATCGAGTACCAGCCAACCGATCCCGTTGACCGCGGCGACGATCTCAGAGCTCACCAGCGTGGTATAGGTAAAGCCAATGGCCACGCGAAGCCCCGTGAAGATGCCCGGCAGAGCGGAGGGCAGTACCACCGTGCGAAGCAGGGCAAATCCCCGCACGCCAAGGCAGCGCGCGCATTCAATCCGGTGTTCGGGAATGCGCTCGACGGCAGCCATGCTGCTGATGGCAAGCGGCGGAAAGGCCGCCAGATAGAGCAGCGCGATTTTGGACGAGTCTTCGATACCCATCCAGACGATGAGCAGGGTGTAGTATGCAAGCGGCGGCAAGGGGCGATAGAGCTCAATCAGCGGATCACAGATGGCGCGAACCACGCGATGGCGCCCCATCACAATACCCAGCGGCACCGCGGTAACCACGGCGAGCAGAAAGCCGGTCAGTACCCGCATCATGCTGTGCGCGAGATGCTCGAAAAGGGTTACCCCGCGATATCCGCGCACCGTCACGTCAACAAAGCTGTTCAGTACCGCACGCGGCGAGGGAACAAAGAGCGGCTCCACCAACCCAAGATGGGTCACTCCCCACCAAACGAGCACCAGCAGCAGAACACTTGCAACGCTCAACGCACGATACCGCGCTTTGTCCCCGGACACGCTTCCCCCAGCCAATTCCTTGATACTGCAAATATATCGGCGTACTCACTCTGTGTCAAGTTAACTTTACATTTTCGACAGTGCAACCGGTGCTTTCGGCCGAACGGAGAGTACGAGATCCAGGCGTCAGTTTCGGTAGCGCAGGACCAGCAGGCTGATGGTCTTGGCAATCACCATGCTTCCGAGTGCAAACACCAGGGGCTTCTGCACAGGAACGGAGAACGCATCGAGGGCCAGAAAGAGTACCAGCACTCCGACTCCAACCAGAAAGCCAACGCGCTCGGCAACCGCAAGGTGGCGGCGGTCCCGCTCATCGCGGGCCGACTCGCGGTAAATCACCCCGAGGTAGAGCCCGTAGACCGCGATCAGCAGGATCACCACGGTGCGGCCCCAGAACAGCGGCATAATCGATTCCAGCGGATCCACGCAGGTGACCAGGAGAACCACAAAGATTCCGGCCACGTAGACCTCAGACCAGGTTCGAAGTCTATTCCCCATAGGCAAAGAGCTCCTCGACTGCTGTCCCCAGAATTCGCGCGAGTTTCAGGGCCAGCAGCACCGACGGGGTGTAGTTTCCCTTCTCGATCGCAATGATGGTCTGTCGCGTTACGCCGGCGGCTTCAGCAAGTTGCGCTTGCGTCAGTCCGGCCGCGGTGCGTTGATCGCGCAGGTTGGAGATCACTCGTTCCGCCACCGTCACAGTATCGCCCAAGTTCGCTGCGGTGGGAAGCCTCGTCAGGCCGGAGCGCGCCGTCAGGCCAGAACCGATACGGCATCCTCGGCCCACTCGTCGAGGCCACCGATTTCCCACGCGAGGTGAAGGACGGTGTAGCGGCTGCGGATGTCCTTTGCCCACGCAACCGACTCCAGCGCGCGGTCCCGGCTCTTCACGCCGATCTCGCTGAACCGTACCGGGCAGCCGGCCTGCTGCAGCTCGTCCTCGATGGACTGCCGCGTGCGCAGCGTCCGGCGCGCGGCCGCCATCAGCTGATGCCAGTCGCGCTTCAACAGGGTAAGCCGTTGGCCGAGTTGCTCGGGGCTGGGGTAACCCGCTTTGGCGTGAGGGAGAACCGCCTCGTACAGAACGCCAAAGCGCTCTTCGAGCAGCGTGCGATAGGCGTCCCAGGGTTGGAGCTGAGCGACGCGCTCTTCCACGTTGATATCGGAGGGGTCAAGCGCCAGAATGCGTTCGTAGATGTGGGCCGCGGCGAGGGTTCCCACGGCAACCTGGCAGCCGTGGAAATCGTGCGGCAGGCCGTGGGCGTAGGCGGTCATGTCGAGATAGTGACTCACCAGGTGCTCACCGCCCGAAGCGGGCGAAGAGCTGCCTGCAACCGCCATCGCGAACCCGGACAGCATCAGCGAGGCCGAGAGCCGGTCGATTGCGCCACGGTCGCGCTTGGGCAGAAGGGGCGCCACTCCGTCGAGCAGGCGTGAGCCGTCCTCGATGATTGCCATCGCCTCCGGCGAGTGGTGGGAACCGGCGAGCTTCGCCGAGACGATCCAATCCGAATTGGACACCGGCTTTGACATCAGGTCGCCGATGCCGCTCTGGATCATCCGCATCGGCGACTCCGCCAGGACGTCGATATCGGCAACCACGGCGATTGCGGCGGCGCACGGCTGGGTGGTTTTGACGCCATCCTGCAGGATGGCCGCGATGGTCGAGGTGTAGCCGTTCATACTCGGCGCGGTGGCAACGCACGCGGCAGGAAGCTTCAGACCGCTGCAGGCGTACTTCACCACGTCGTTGATAGTACCCGCACCAACGGCGACCCCGGCCGTTGCGCCTACCGAGCGAAGCGCGTCGGCGTAGCGCGCGATGGTCGCGTCGTCGCAGAGTGGCTCGGACGCGCCCTCGGGAGAGGGAACGTCGTACCGTTCCCAGCGGATACCCGCGACGTCAAGAGCCGACGCCAGCCGCTTCCCGGCGACGTTCCAGGTGTTGTCGTCCACCGCCACCAGCCAGAGCCCGTCGCCCAGCAACGATCTCAGGGTCGGGATGCTCTCTTCGATGGCCTTTCGGCCCTGCACCACCGCCCTGGTCTCCAGACGGTCTTTGTATTGTTCGATGACGTTCTGCATCAGGTCGCTCATCAGTTCTGCCCCTCGGTGACCGGAAATTGGCGGATCGACCGGATTGCGGTCGCGTCGCCGGAGATGGTCCGCGCTGATTCTATCATGCCGGAGAGCTGATCGTCAGAGAGCGGCGCGTCGATCGCGCTGATGTCGTAGGCGATGCCGTAGCGCGCGAAGTCGCGGTGGTTGGACTCGATGTTGTTGCGGCCCGCCTCGAAGATCGCGTCGCTGATCGCCTTCTTGGTGCCCCGGCTGTCGCTGTGCACCACCGCGAGTGCGGTATACGGCGGCTCGACGTCAAAGCCAATCGATACCTTTGGGTTGAAGACGGTATCGCGAACGGTCCCCCGCGTATTGAGCAGCCAGGCGCTGTGCGCCATGTGCAAACCGATGCGCGGCTGCGCTTCCTCGGTGGCAGCTCCGATGTGCGGCGTGGTGGTTACCGCTCCCAGGTCGGCGTAGGGGTTCTCCCACGCGTCGCTGCTGCTCCCCGGCTCGTCGGGAAATACATCCACCGCTGCGGCGCGCACGATGCCCTCGGTCACCGCGCGGCGAAGCGCCTGCGGATCGTAGAGAAAGCCGCGCGCCGCATTCACAAAAACACGCGGGCAGTTCTCACCACGCTCTGCGCCCAGCAGCCGAAACTGCTCGAAGTCGATGATGTTGCGGTTGGAGCGGCCTTTGGCGTCTTCGGCCGACACGTGCAGCGTAACCACGTCGCCCACCCGAAACGCCTCCGCCAGCGTGGCGCAGGGATGCCACCCCAGGGTTCGCCCCACCTCGCGTGCGGTCTCGGACTGGTCGTAGAAGTAGACGTTCATACCGATCGCGTGGGCAAGCTGAGCCACCTGGCGGCCGATGTTCCCGAGCCCGATCACGGAGATGTTCTTTTCCAGCAGCTCGTAGCGGCCCCAGCTTTCCTTGGTCCAGAGGTGCTGGCGTCCCGCCTCATGCGCCACAAAGATGCGGCGGGCCAGACAGATGATCTCGCCCAGCACCATCTCGGCAACCGAGCGCCCGTTGCTTACCGGATCGTTCAGCACCAGCACTCCCGCACGGGCGCAGGCGTCCTTGTCCACCGAGTCATCGCCAATGCAGCAGAGCATCACCGCCGCAAGGCGCCGCGACGCCGCAAGGACCTCGTCGGTCACCTCAAAGCGACTGCGCTTGAACAGCAGATCGTGCTGCCCCCGCTCAAGCGTTGCGATCACGCCGGCCACGTCGCGCGTTGCCGACTCGGGCAGCCGTTCCACTTCAAAGCCCTGGCTGCGCAGGGTCTCATCCAGTATCGGGTGCGGATTCTCCAGGACAAGCGCTTTCCTGAACCGCGGGTTGAGTATGCGAATTGATTCCATGGTGTCCTTTCTTGACGAGGCTTATCGGTATTTGTATATCTATTCAGGCAAACGATGCAAGAGCCGCCCACAGCGTGCGCTTGTTCTATCGCCATACTCACCGGCCGTGCATAGACACGCCGACCTGCTGCTGATAGGGTAAAGACATAGAAAACCGGGAGGGATCATCAGGTGCGGATACTGCTGTCGAGCGCGGAGCCCGAGGAAGCACGGATCGGACAGGACGTTGGCGCGGCGGGAGTGTTTGCGGATCCCACCGCACTGGCCAAGGCTGGACCGGAGTGGCGGCGCAAACTGACCGCCGTCATGAACGAAATTGAAGGCCCGGTCTACATTCAAGCTACGGAACAGACTACCGAGCGCATTCTCGCCCAGTTTGACCAGTTTCAGCGGCTCCTCGATGAGCGAATGGTGGCAACCATCTGCATCTCCGACTCCGGAATGGCTGCCGCGCGCACCCTGCAGGACGCACTCATCCCCACGAACATCACCGCGGTGGTGACCTTCAATCAGGCGGTCGTAGCCGCGCAGTCGGGGGCCGATTACGTCTCCGTCTGCTTTGGCCAGGCCGACAACGAGTGTTGCGGCGAAGCGACCGGCACCGCCGCCGTTATCGAAGCAGCCGCAGCTTATATTCAGCGGCACGGGTTGGACGTCCGCATTATCGCTACCGACGTACGCGATCCGGACCAGTTTCGGGCTTCAGCCCTCAGCGGGGCGCACTTCGCCGCGGTCCCGGCTGGACTTATCGCCACCATTCTCACCGACGCACGCAGCGAGCAGATTGCGGCCGAGTGCGCAGCTGCGTGGAAGTCCATTCGCGCCATCAAGTAGATGAATCAGGAATCGATTCTCAGTCTCAACAATATTTCCAAGATCTATCCGGGCACGATTGCCCTGCACGACATCACCCTCGACGTGTGGCGGGGTGAGACCCACGGCATCATCGGCAAGAACGGGGCCGGCAAATCGACGCTGGTTGGAATTGTCGCGGGGCTGGTCACGCCAACGGCCGGAACGTTCACCATCAACGGTCGCGTGCACGATGATCTCTCGCGCATCGGCGCCCGCCGCGAGCACGTCTCCATCGTTCCGCAGGAACCGCAGCTTATCGAACAGTACACCGTCGCAGAGAATCTCTTCATGCCCGATTATCCTACCCTGCGAGGGGGCGTGCGTGTGGACTGGCCCACGCTCTATCGGCAAGCCACGGAGGTGCTTCGCAGGGCGGGTCTGGCCATTGACGCGCGGATGCTGGTGGGCGACGTCGGCATTGGTATGCGCCAGATCCTGATGATGCTCAAGGCGAGCTACGTGGAACAAGCCGATATCATCGTTCTGGACGAAGCCTTTGCGTCGCTCTCTGAACGCGAAGAGCAGCTCTTCTACCGGATCATTCGCGAGCGCAAGGCTGCCGGCTGCACCATCCTGCACATCTCGCATCGCATCGACGAGCTGCTCGAAGTGTGCGACCGAATGACCGTGCTCCGCGACGGCCGCACCGTGTGCACCGTACGCCGTGACGAAGTGGATCGCCGTTCGCTGGCTGCACTCATCGTAGGCGAGGCAGCTGCCGAAGTGGCGGAAACAGCCGGCACCGCCGCCCCCGGGGAGCCTGCCACGCCCGCCGCGTGGGATGAGCGGCTGCCGCATGGCGAGGAACTTCTGGGAGTGAACGGTCTCTCGCGGGTGGAGGCATTTCACGACATCAGCTTCTCGGTGCGACGAAACGAGATTCTCGGGATCGCCGGCATGATGGGCAGCGGCCGCACCGAGATCCTGAAGGCGATCATCGGGATGCACCCGATTGACAGCGGAACCATCCAGGTGCGCGGAACCGGGCAGCCCATTTCCGACCCAAGGAGGGCACAGGAACTGGGCATCGTCTATCTCCCCGAAGAGCGCGATGCCGAAGGGTTGATCCAGGCCATGAGTGTGAAGTCCAACGCGGTCCTGAGCGCGCTGAAGTGGATCACCCGCGCCTTCATGATTAACCGCCCGGCCGAAACCGCGCTTGCGGCCGATCTCACCCGGCGCCTCGAGGTGAAGTGCTCGTCCGTGGAACAGGAGGTGCGCGAGCTCAGCGGGGGTAATCGGCAAAAGGTGGTGGTGGCCAAGGTTGTCTCCACGCGACCGTCGGTGCTCCTTCTTGATGAGCCGACCAAGGGCATCGACATCTCGGCCCGCCGCAGTCTGCTGCAGATCATCCGCAACGAGATTTCGCGTGATGCCGCGGTTGTGATGACCGCCCCGGGTGTAGAAGAGCTGATGGCTGTCTGCGACCGCATTCTGGTACTCTACCGCGGCCGGCTGGTGGGTGAGTTTCCGGGCCCCTCCTACCGCGAAGAAGAACTCTATCACGCGATGCAGGGCGGCACCACCGAGACGCCCCACGACTCCCCCATCAAGGAAGGCGCGCTGCCATGACGCGAAGAACGTCCGTACAACTCTTTTTGATCGACAATCTGATCTGGGTGCTGGTTGCCGCCTTCTTTCTGATCAACGCTATCTTCACCCCGCGCTTCGCGAGTTATCGCAACGTGGTGAACATTCTCTACCACTCGGCCATCATGAGTCTGCTGGTGCTCGGTCAGGGTCTGGTGCTGATCAACGGCAAACTCGACCTGTCGATCGAGTCGACGGTGGGATTTGCCCCCGGCATCGCGATGCTGCTCTCGATGCGGATCGCCCCGGAGCTGGTTGGCCCCGGCACCGCGATTGTCATTACCCTGGTCATCGGAGCCGCCCTCGGCGCCTTCAATGGAATCTGCATCGCCAACCTGAAGATCAACCCCCTGCTGCAGACCCTGGCGAGCATGATCATGATCCGCGGCATCCTGCTCTATATCTTCCCCTTCTCGCTCTTTCCCCTCGACCCGGTTTTTCGCTACGCGGGAGCGGGCCGACTGCCGGGAAACATCCCCGTTGCCATCCCTCTGGTGCTGGCCACCTTCTTTGTGCTCAATCTGGTGCTGCAGCACACACCCTTCGGCCGGCGGTTTGTGGCAGCCGGTGGGAACCCGCGGGCGAGTTACGTCTCGGGAGTCAACGTGGACCGCATGACCCTCTACGCCTACGTCATCGCGGGCGTGCTCGCCGCCGTGGGCGGACTGCTCGCCGCAGGGCGGCAGGGCTCCATCTCCAATTCCATGGGCGAAGGGATGGTCTTGCTGTCGTTTGCCGGAGCGCTGATGGGCGGAGCGAGTCTGCACGGCGGAAAGGGAACCCCGCTGGGCATGCTCGGTGGTGCGCTGCTCCTGGGGATGTTCTCCAACTCACTCAACTTGCTGGGCGTTGGACCGAGCCTGATCTACGCGTCCAAGGGTGCGCTCATCTTTCTCGCCCTGCTGCTTGACCGAAGCCGCAGCCGGTGGCGGGCTCAGCTGCTCCACCGGGAACAGCTCGAACGATTGGAAATCGCGGGGTAGTCCCCGAACAGAAAGGATCAACAAGGAGGATCACGTATGAACAGAACGGGAATGAAACGGAGCGGGCGAGTGCGGTGCACCGGACTGCTGGTGGCCGTAGTGCTGCTCTTCACAGCGGTCATGCCGGCAACGGCCGGCGGCGCGCGGCAGCAGCAGCAGGGGATGACCTTCGGGATGGTTATCAAGTATCCAGGCACGCCCTACATCGAGGCGTTCATCTACGCTGCACAGGCTGCAGCTGAAGAGGTCGGCGCCACGTTGATTGTTCGCGACGGTGAGGGGGACGCCCAGACCATCATGAACCATATCGACACCTTCATCCTTCAGGGCATCAACGGATTTCTGATGGCCGGCGCGGTGGATCAACGCGCGATCGTTCCGGGAATCATCGCGCTGAACAATGAGGGTATTCCGGTTGTTGCGATCGATACCAGCCCCGAGGGCGGACAGGTTGATTTCTTCATCACCGCGGACGTGGAAGCGCAGAGCGCCCGAGCGGCCGAAGCTTTCGTGGAAGATATCCGCTCGCGGCACAACGGGACGGTACCCAGCGGCGTTGTGATCGAGATCACCGGCGACGTGCGTGACATGTACACCCGTACCGCAAGCGCCGGGTTCATGTCTGTTCTCAACCGCTATCCGCAACTTCGCGTGGTCCAGGGCGACGGTCAGTGGAACAACATCGACGCTCACGACCGCACATCGGACCTGTTGACGCGCCACGGCAATGACGTGGTGGGCATCTATGTGCAGACGCCGGACATCATGGGACCGGGTGTAGTGGAAGCCGTACGCGGTGCCGGGCTCAACCCCCGCAACTTCAGCATCACGGGGACGTGGATGGGGCCGGAAGGACAAGAGCTCATCCGCAACAACGATGTGCTCGGAATTGTGGCGATGCCCGCCTACGCCCCTGCCCGCATGGCGATCGACCTCCTGCACAAACTCGCTACAGGGCAACCGGTGCCGCAGGAAGGCGACGTCCTCACTGACGCGCAGGCTCTCTGGTCACCCGCCCGCGTGGTGCCGAGCCCCTGGGCGGATGGCCTGGTCATCGAAATGCAGGCGCCCATCGTTCCGCTGGAGGTCAGCGTCGACGACCCGCGCCTCTGGGAGAATCGACTCCGGCACCTCTGGTAAGGAGTATCCTCGGCAAGGAGACGCTCCGGTCAGGAGCGTCTTCAGGCCACGGGAACCTTAATTACCACCTTGCGCACGGGACCCGCCGTCTCAACCAGGCAGCGCGTCTTGTGCGCGTCCGGCAGAAAGAAGACCGTGAAGAGTCCGGGCGTGAGGATGAGGTTGGTTCCGGGGTGGTCGCCAAAAAACTGGATGTCTTTCGCGGTGTCGTACTCGGTGGTCGGTTTGAGGCCGGCCACCGGGGTCCAGACGATCGCCTCGGTTCCCGAAATCAGGTACTGAATATCGATGTAGCGGCGGTGCGCCTCAAAGCGCGCCTCCTCGGCGGGAATGGTGTCGTAGACCTGCACCATGGCGGTCACCGCACCGTCCCCCAGCGGAAAGGTTCCCTCTTCAAGGGCGGCAAGGTCGGTCTTGTGCAGCCAGGTGAGGCCCTCGGCAAGTCGGGCGTGCATCGGCACATAGGTCAGCAGGTAGTCGTGTGAGTCCAGAATCATGTTGCACCTCTCTTTGGTTTCGTTCTTTGTTGCGTCTTGTATCTCAACGATTGCTATTCTGAGGCCCGCAGCCGGGCCATTACCAGATCGGTTCGGAGCGCCGATTCACCCGTACTCGGGCAACTTCCCGTACCGCACAGCTCATTGACGGCAGTCTGAATCAGCGGCTGTTGTACGTGCTCCGGCGGTGGCACCTCAATCACCGTTCGCCCGGAAACACCCCCGGTACCCGTGGATGCCTCGACAATGATCGGTGCAGCAACGTCCAGCACCGAGAAACTGAGCCTTCCCCGATCGCCAATAATGGTAACGGAGTCTTCATCGCGATCGGCGCAGAAGCACCAGAGTCCCGTGCCGCGCACCCCCGACCCGTGACGCCATATTCCGGTCACGGTATCCTCGGCTTCATAGGCGCCGCCGAGATTCGCAGCACCGCCAACCACACTCGAACGCTCAATGGGCCCAAGCAGCAGATCCAGGAGATCGAGGGCGTGGGAGCCGACATCGAGCAGGAGGCCGCCACCGGATACGGCTGGGTCCACCCGCCACGCCCGCTGCGCCGGATCGCGGTCGCGGTCGCGCAGCGACTGGAACATGGTCGCCTCAACGCAGCGCACACTCCCGATGGTGCCGGCCTGGATCAGTTCAGCCAACCGGAGATACTTGGGCATGGCTCTGCGGTAGTAGGCAACAAAGAGCGGCACGCCGGCCGAGCGGCACGCTTCAATCATCTCGGCGCTCTGCTCGGGGCCGAGACTCATCGGTTTTTCCACGTAGACCGGCTTGCCCGCGGCAGCAGCACGAAGGGTATACTCCCGGTGACTGTTGGGCGGCGTAGCGATGTAGACCGCGTCTACTTCCGGGTCGCCGATCAGGCGATCGGCGTCGTCGTACCAGCGTGGAACGCCGTGGCGTCTGGCGTAATCGGCGGCGAGCTCACCGTTGCGGCGCATCACCGCGATCAACTCGGAACCATCCGCTTTCTGGAAACCGGGGCCGCTCTTTTTTTCCGTGACGTCTCCACAGCCGATGATTCCCCAGCGTATGCCCTTCATAGCTTCTCGGCCTCCATGCGGATGCGCCTGAGCGTGGCGGTAATCTCGCCGGCAAGGGTGGACATCTCTGCCACCACCACCTTGAACGGAGCACCCTTGTCGCCGAGTTTCGCCGCCTGAATCGAACCGTTAATCGCCAGCACTCGGATTTGATCCGAGATACCCTCGATCTCATCGGCCATTTCGTTCAAGGTCTGCCGCCGTTCCTGCAGCAGTGCCTCTTTGGCGAGCTCTTCCTGCACGATGACCGAGGCGAGTTTCTGCAGCGGTTTCGCACGTTCCGGGTCGCCGGTCATACCGATACAGCCCACCCGTCGCCCCTCAAACTCAATGGCGCCGTTGTACCCAGCCTTGGCCCCGGTCATGGAAGCTGCCATTTCTTCGGTTACCGCAAGCTCCGAAATTTCGCCGGCCATGATGCGCTTGGCACCCTCGTGAACGCTTCCGATCCGTTCGGTCTGCACCGAGGCGATGATTACCCCGCCCCGTCCCATCACGTTGACGTTGCCGCCGGTGACCTCGTGCAGAATTGATACGATCTTCTGTGCAAACTCCACCGAAAGCTCGCCTTTCTGGCGTTCGGTCTTCACACCATCCATCGGAATCTCGCGTGCCGCCATGATTTCGGTATGGTACCGTGCATGCAGGCTTTAGGCAAGAAGTAAATGAATTCACGAAAATAGATGTCCCGAGTTCGGTTGCGTTTTGGTCGCGGTGGCCCTATGATAGAGGAAAGAGGGAAGCCACATGCCACGATCAGCCCGCAGACCATCGACTGAAGATCTCATCGCCGAGTGTGCCCGGCAGGAAGAAGAGCTTCAGTTCACTCAGTTTCGCAACTCCGACGCGCTCGCGCTGGGACTGGCGATTTTGCAGCGCGCGCAGAATGAGGGAAAGGCCGTTGCGGTAGATATCGAACGACACGGGCAGCAGCTGTTTCACCACGGAATGGAAGGAACCGCACCCGACAACGATGAGTGGATCCGCCGCAAGAACCGGTTGGTAAACCGGGTGGGCATGAGTTCCTATCGTTTTACCCTGAAGCTGGAGTTGTCCGGAGAAACCATGGCCGACCGGGCGCTCGATCCCCTGCTCTACGCCAACTCCGGCGGGGCATTCCCGATTCGCATCGGTAACGCGGGCGTCATTGGCACCGTTACGGCATCCGGGCTTCCGCACGAGCAGGACCACGCCCTGGTGGTGGCCGGCATCCGCGACTTCCTCGCGGCGCAGAACCCGGCCAAGCGATAGCCCGCCCACGCCGCCCGCTCTCTGCGGCAATAACCGCTTTCTTTTCCCTGCGGAAATTCGTACTATCCCCCGCAACGGGAGGATACCGATATGTCTGTTGAACATTCCCGCGGCCGCGCGGTTCGTGAATATATCATCAAGGTACTGAACGGCATGGCGCTTGGCCTGTTCTCGTCGCTGATCATCGGATTGATCATCCGGCAGATTGGCGTCTACACCGGGATCGAGGCGCTGGCTCGTTTTGGTCAGGTTGCGCAGTTTCTCATGGGCCCGGCGATTGGCGCGGGGGTTGCCGCCAGCGTTGGCGCGTCGCCGCTTGGGATGTTCTCCGCGGTGGTAACCGGAGCGATCGGTGCCGGTACGGTATCGATGTCGGGAGCGGCACCCACCTTGATTGTGGGTGAGCCGGTTGGCGCAATGCTGGCGGCGCTTGCCGGGGCGGAGTTCTCCCGCCTGATCCAGGATCGGACCAAACTCAACATCATTCTGGTTCCCGCCGGATCGATCATTGTGGGAGGGGCGACGGGTGCCCTCCTCGCCCCGGCGGTGGCCGCGATGATGACGGCAATCGGGGCCTTCATCAACGCGCTCACGGGCCTCTTTCCCCTTCCCATGGGCGTGCTGGTTTCGGTCTCCATGGGCATGATTCTGACCCTTCCGATCTCCAGCGCCGCCATCGCCATTTCGCTGGGGCTCAGTGGCCTGGCCGCGGGTGCGGCAACCATCGGCTGCGCCTGCCAGATGGTGGGCTTTGCGGTTGCAAGCTTTCGCGAAAACCGGTTTGGCGGCCTGGTGTCCCAGGGCCTGGGCACGTCGATGATTCAGATCCCCAACATCGTGCGAAACCCGCGCATCTGGGTTCCCCCCACGCTGGCTGCAGCCATCCTGGGGCCGATTGGCACGGTGGTGTTTCGCATGGAGAACAGCCGGGTTGGTGCCGGCATGGGAACCAGCGGTCTGGTGGGACAGTTTGCCACTGTGGAAACCATGGGAACCGGCGCCATTCCGGCGATCATCCTGCTGCACTTTGTCCTTCCGGCGCTGCTGACGCTGCTGTTCAGCGAGATCATGCGGCGGCGCGGATGGATCAAACCGGGAGACATGCTTCTGCGCGAGAACCGCTGAGCCGCCTCAGGTCACCCGCGTCAGGTCGCGCGGGGTATCGCCGTCGTCATTTTGCCGCTATACTTTGTCAACACGGGTGACCAACACCGCCGTTGAGAACCAACCGTGGAGTAAGGATCGATGCGGGACCGCTTCGAATACATCGTCAATCTCTCCCGAGATTTCATCACGCTGATCAATCGCGAATACCGGTACGAGTTGATCAACGATTCCTATTGTGCCAGCATCGGGAAGCAACGGGACGATCTGCTGCAGCGCACCGTTGGCGAGGTGTGGGGTCACGAAAAGTTTGACGAGACGATCAAGGCGCACCTCGACCGCTGCCTGGGCGGCGAAGAAGTTCACTACATCGACACCTTCGCGTTTGGTACTTCGCGGCGCCACATGCACGTGTCGTTCTTCCCGTTCCGGGAGCGCGGCGAGGAGATCACCCACGTTCTGGTGTTTTCCCACGACATCACGCGGCTGGGCGAGGCGCAGTCCCGGCTGGCCGAATACGAGTACCGTGACCCGCTGACCGGCCTCTTCAATCGCCGCTCGCTGGATGAGATTCTTCACAAAGAGATCGAGCAAGCACGGCGTGCCGGAGAGCTGCGCGCCCTGCTCTTTGTGAGCCTGAAGAACTTCAAGCGCGTAAACCAGACCCATGGCCACAACATCGGCGACCTGTTGCTCGAGAGCAGTGCCGGCAGGATCCAGCAGGCGCTGCGAACCAGCGACTACGTCTTCCGCTTTGACGGCAGCAACTTTGTGGTTCTGCTGACGCGCATAAGCCGTACCGCCGACGGTGGCGCCGTGGCGCACAAGATCATGGATGCGGTGACGGTGCCCTATCGGTTTCGCGACACCGACATCACCATCGACTGTCGTATTGGAGTGAGTCTCTACCCCAACGACGGAGACGATCCCGATCGGCTCATCCAGGAGGCAAACTCGGCGAGCGTTGAGGCAGACGCCACGGGGACACCCTTCCTCTATTACGATAAGGCCCTTCACACCGCGGCAACCGCGCGCATGCGCCTGCACACCGAGCTCCTTCGCTCCTTCGAGTTGGAACAGCTTGAGCTCTACTATCAGCCGATTGTGCGGTATGACGCGGGAACGGTGCGGATAGAAGGGGCCGAAGCCCTCATCCGGTGGCACCACCCCGACCGCGGTCTGGTTGGTCCTGGTGACTTCATTGAAATGGCCGAACAGACCGGAAGCGTCGCCAGCATCGACAAGTGGGCGCTCTTTCAGGCGTGCGAGCGCATCGCGGCATGGCACGATCGCCCGTGGTACGTATCGATCAACCTGAGCCCCTGCCAGTTCTCCGACACTGACCTGCCGTCGGTGATCGATGCCGCCCTGCGCCACGCAGAACTCGCGGACGGCTCACGGTTAAAGATCGAGATCACCGAGAGGCGCTGCATGGAGGATCCCGCCGGGGCTGCCGAAATCGTGCGGCAGATTCGCAAGACCGGCGTGGACGTCTGGATGGATGACTTCGGTACCGGACAGTCATCGCTTGCGTGGCTCAAACGGCTTCCAATAGAGACCCTCAAGATTGATCGGGAGCTCTCAACCGAGGTGAGCGAGAGCGAGTGCGACCGGGAGTTCCTGCGGGGAATTATTGCCGGCATCACCGCGCTCAACAAACGCGTGATCGCAGAAGGCGTTTCGAGCCGAAGACACGCGGAGGTGCTCGCCGACCTGGGGGTTTCTCTGATGCAGGGATTTCTGTTTGGTCACCCCGTTCCCGCCGATGAGTTCGAGCAGCTGCTCAACTCGGCGGCAGAAGACGAGTAACCACTTTAGGGAAGCAGAAAGCGCGAGAACCAGCGTGCTACGCCGTGTCCAAAGTGCGTGACAAAACTGCGCGCGGCGTCCTCGGGGGCGACGGCTGGATTGCGTTCTTTCAGGTAGTGCCAGTGGTCGCTGACCGCCAGATAGAGATCGCCGTTACTCTGGCGGGGAAACGCGCTTCGGAACTCCCACGAATCCACTACGCGCTTGATGGGAACCATGACGGTCTCGTACCACGAGAAGACCGCCTCATCCCAGCTGACGTTGAGATCAAGCTCTCTCGACAGCCAGTACTTATGCACGTCGACGTGTTCGGCGAGCAACGTCCAGCCGTCCGGCCGGGAAAAGCCGAGGTGCTCGGCGGCAAACATCTTTGACAGCGTGCGCGCTGCGTCGATTTTTTCTACAACTGTGTTCATGATGACCCTCCTACATCGGGGACATTGTTTTTTGTCCTTGCTGTATCTGACTACAATATAGCGCACACGGAAAACTTTTCAAAACTTTTTCTTGACAAAAACGCGTTTTCACCCTTGTTTTTGCTCGATAATACCCCAACGCCCGTCGGGCGGTTACGCCCAGCGGTCGTAGAGCATCTGCGGCGCCGCCGATATGGCATCTATCAGAGCAGCGGCCTCGCTATGGACAATGGCCAATCGACGGCTCTCCGGGCGCACAAACCCGTGCTCCACGGCCTGGTCGAGAAACGCAATCAACCCGTCGTAGAAACCCGCGACGTTCAAAATCCCGCACGGCTTGGCGTGAAGGCCAATCTGGGCCCAACTGAGCACCTCGGAAAACTCCTCGAGGGTCCCAAGTCCGCCGGGAAGCGCGATGAAGCCGTCGGATAACTCCGCCATACGCGCCTTGCGCTCGCTCATTGACCCAGTCACGTGAAGCTCGGCCACGTCGCCGTACGCAATCTCTTTCTCGAAGAGGTTCTCGGGAATCACGCCGACTACCCGGCCGCCCTCTTCAATGGCGGTCATGGCCACAATCCCCATCAGGCCGACCTTCCCGCCCCCATACACGATGGTTATTTCCCGGCGGACCAGCTCGCGCACCAGGCTGCGGGCTGCGTTCGCGTAGACGGCGGAAAACCCGGCGGCGGCGCCGCAGAACACGCATACTGCTTTCATCGCGATCTCCTCTCGGTATTTCTCTACCACACCAATATGAGAATACCAACAGGATGTGGTGCCAAAATTGTGCTTCGTTGTCGGCCATATGCAGCATCATTATGTTGATTTTTTGTGCATTATAGCTTATTTCAATAAAAATGAGCTTACATCATGCCGATCGCCACGATTCCGTTCCTGTTGATACGGTTGACACCCTTCGACAGATGATCGCAGGGATGGACTCCGCCGTGTTCGCCCTCGACCGGGAGTATCGCTACCTCGCCTTCAACCCCGCGCACGCAGCCTTCATGAAATCGCTCTACGGCGTTGATATTGCCGTGGGGGGTGCCCTTCCCGACTACCAGCACGTACCCGAGGACTGGCTGGCGGCTCAGCAGAACCTCGATCGTGCGCTCGCCGGGGAGACGGTGACCACGGTGGCCTCGTCCGGAGACCCCGCACGCACCCAGCGCTATTTTGAGGTTCGCCATGTACCGTTGCGAACCGCCGACAATCAGATATACGGCGTCGCCGTGTACGCTACCGACGTCACCGAGCGAGAGTCTGCTCTTCACGAGGCGCGCTCGCTCTTGGCGCAGAACCAGCTGGTGCTGCGCGAAGTGCACCACCGGATCAAGAACAACATGGCGATGGTTGACTCGGTCCTCGCGCTTCAAGCGTCCACGGTAAACGATTCCACCGCCGAGGTGATTTCCACAACCCGGCGTCGGGTGCAGGGTGTGGTTACCCTCTACGAGCGACTGATGCGCACGGCCGAGTACGAGAACGTCATGATTCGCGAATACGTGGATGAGCTGATTGATTCCGTTATGGAAACCCTTGTCGGCGATCCTGGAGAGAGTCGTGCAATCCGTGTCGACCGCCGCCTGGGAACGTGCCGGTGCACGGTTGCAACAAAGCACGTCTTTCCCATTGGGTTGGTTGTCAACGAACTGATCACCAACTCGTTCAAGCACGCCTTCCCCCACGGACGCGAAGGGGCGATCACCCTGTCGCTGAGCCCCGGTCCGGATCACACCTGCGTGCTCAGGTATGAAGATGACGGAGTTGGACTCGCGGCCGATGCCCCGGGATCCCAACCGGAGCAGGTTCCCGGAGAACACCTTGGAATGACCCTCATCCGCGAGCTGAGCCGCCAGATCGGCACCGAGGCGGAGATTGGTCGCGGCGGTACGCCCGGATTTCAGGCGAGTATCCCAATCCCGGTTCATCGCGGCGAGTAGGAGTCGGCGGTCACGGGTGGGGCTTTCCAAAGCCCGGCGGCGAAAAATGCACAGCCTTGGGAACACTCACTTACCTTTACACACCACGAGCCGTCGCGGTATATTCCGCGTACCATGAGTACGCCAGTAGGAATTACCGTCGCCCGTGGCGATGGAATCGGCCCCGAGATCATGGACGCGGTTCTGCGCGTCATGGAAGCCGCCGGTGCGGCAATCGCCCCTGAGTTCATCGAGATCGGTGAGAAGGTCTACCTGTCGGGAAACACCGCCGGGATCGAGCCTTCCGCGTGGGAATCAATTCGCCGCACCAAGGTGCTCTTCAAGGCACCCATCACCACCCCGCAGGGCGGAGGCTACAAGAGCCTCAACGTCACCATCCGAAAGACCCTCGGGCTTTTTGCCAACATCCGTCCCGTTCAGGCGTTCAACCCTTACATCGAGACCCACTACCCCGACATGGACGTCGTGATTGTTCGGGAGAACGAAGAAGACCTCTACGCGGGCATCGAACACCGCCAGACCTGGGACGTCACCCAGTGTCTGAAGCTGATTACCCGCCCGGGCAGCGAGCGGCTGATCCGGTACGCCTTTGAGTACGCAAGGACCTACGGTCGAAAAAAGATCACCTGCATGATCAAAGACAACATCATGAAGATCACCGATGGGCTCTTCCATCAGGTCTTCGATGAGATCAAGGTCGACTATCCGGAGATCGAGGCGAACCAGCAGATCATCGACATCGGCACGGCGCGCGTGGCGACCGCGCCCGAGCGCTACGACGTGATTGTAACGCCCAACCTCTACGGCGACATCATTTCGGATGTGGTGGCCGAGGTGAGCGGTTCAGTGGGGATGGCGGGCAGTGCCAACATCGGAACCGAGGTCTCGATGTTCGAGGCGATCCACGGATCCGCCCCCGACATCGCCGGAAAGAACAGCGCCAACCCGAGTGGTCTGCTGAACGCGGCGATGCAGATGCTGGTCCACATCGGCCAACCCGCGGTTGCCGGACGAGTCCACAACGCATGGCTCGCCACCATTGAGGCAGGCCTTCACACCGCAGATATCTACCGCCCCGGCCACAGCGTCCATTTGGTGGGCACGTCTGAGTTTGCCGACGCCATCGTCGAGCGCATGGGCGAGGAGCCGCAGCGGCTGAGACGCTGGAGCCTCGACCCCACCCGCGACACGCGCATCCGCGTGCCGGGCTACACTCGGC
>REDM01000192.1 GCA_007693485.1 Spirochaetaceae bacterium | reverse complement strand
CGGGGGTTCATACGGCGTGGTATCCCGAACAGCGTGTCTTGGTCAAGGCGTGTTGGAACGTGGTGCGAAAAATGTGCTCTCTTCTCGGGACCGCAAAGCGGGAGGAACAAACGGATATTCCATAGGGGTATGAGCGAACAGCTGGCCCCCGGGATCACCGCCCCCGAGTTCTGCCCCAACTCCGAGTGCCTCTGCTACCAGCGGGAGGCCGCCTCGCGTCTCAGTGCCGCGATCACCCGAACGAGTAGGGGGTCTCGCCGAGTGGATGCGATCGATCTGTAGGCAACCTAAAGATATCGATAGTCAAAATAGTTATATCCCGTAATTGACGCCGTACAACCCTGCCACCATGATGGTCTCATCGCGAACACACGTATGCTGACGTGGAAGTGGGGAAACACTGTGACAGATCGCCTGTTTTTCGACCCGCGTCCATCAAGCGATGAGCCGCGGAGTGAGGTTGGTCATCCGTGCTGTCTGGTGGGCGACGGACGCGATGTCTCGCACCAATCGCGAAAGAATCGATTCACGTCGCCGGTCCGCCTTCTCTCAGACGTCCTAACTACTCTTCGTAATCATGGTCAGGCAGTGCGAAAGCCTCTTGTACGGGACGATCTCTGGGAGATTGCCTTTGAGTGCGGTGGCCACGGGGTGGTAGATTGGGACATTCCGAGCGGGCGCGTGTTCATCTCCCCATCGTTCTTGCAAATGCTTGGGTACGACAAGAGCGATATCGTGGGAACCCACCAGGAATGGGTGGCTCACCTCCACTCAGACGACCGAGAGGGGGTTGTCGCAGCGCTGAACCGTCTCCTTGACGGCGAGCAGGACTCTCTGGACACCATGTGCCGCGTGCGATGCAAAGACGGGAGGTATCGATGGGTGGCCGACCGAATCAAGATCGTGTCGCGAGATACTGACGGGAGACCGACTCGACTGGTTGGAACCCGCACGGACATCACGGCCGCGAAGGAATCTGAGGAGCAGGCGCGCGCTCTTCTCGGCGAAAAGGAGCTCCTGCTTTCGGAAGTGCATCACCGGGTAAAAAACAATATGGCCGCCATCGCCGGGTTGATCGCGCTTCACGTGGACACAGCGAACGATTCCACCGATGCAAGAGTCCTGCGCGATCTGCAGCGCCGACTCTGCAGCATGTGCACCCTCTACGAGCGGCTCCATCAGTCTGGAGATTCTCGTTCGGTCTCACTGTCGGCTTACCTCACCGACGTGGTGGCTGCGGTTGCCGATACGTTCGCCAATGGGTCGGAAGTGACCGTTGACACCCACTTCACCACCTGCACCGTCGATTCTCGAGCTGCCTTTCCGCTTGGGCTCATTGTAAACGAACTCCTCACCAACTCATTCAAGCACGCCTTCCCGTCTGACACCACCGGACGAATCACCGTCAGTCTGGAGCGCGACGATCAGGGTAGGGCACTTCTTACCCATCGCGATGACGGGGTCGGTATGGTCGAGGGTGGGGCCCACGCAACTGGACGTGGCTTCGGAATGACACTTGTTCGCGAATTGGCGGATCAGCTCGGCGCCCGTGTCACGGTGAACGCCGCCAACGGAACTACCGTGCAGGTGACGCTTCCCCGTCACGTCGTGATCACGGCGAACTCGGTAGAACCGGGTGAACCGTGTCCAGAGGAAACGTGACCTCAACCGCCGCTCCGCGGAATTGATCGAGTGCTTGCAGCTTCGGCCAAAAAGCACATTTTTCGCACCACTTCATGCGTGTTGACACGCTCCGTGCCGATTTCCATCATGGCTCCATGCCGCCACTCTCTGCCGACACCATCGAGCTCCTCCGTGCTGCAATCCAGACGGGGCTGTCTGCGCGTGGGTTGCCGGATCGCGGGGCGCCGGCCGAGCTGGCCGAGGCCGCAGCGGTGCTTCGATCTGCGCGCTCGGTGGTGATGACCACCGGCTTCTGCATCCCGGCCACCATGACCGGCGAGACCGACGGCCCACCCGGCGCCGCAGTGCTCGCCGCGGCGCTCGCCCGGCGTGGGACTACGGTTCACCTGGTGACCGACCAATTCTCCGTGGAGCTCGTGCGCGCCTGCCTCTCGGTCCTTGGCGTGAACGCGGCCGCACCGGGGGTGACCGTATCCGAGGTGCCGTACCTCGATGCGCAAGACTGGTGCCGAGATCTCTTTGTCCGGGTGCGTCCCGATGTGGTGGTCGCGGTGGAACGGCCCGGAGCCGCGGCCGACGGGCGGCCCTACTCCATGCGCGGAGAAGTCCTCTCCGCCGTCAGCGCAGATACCGATACCCTGTTCACCGAAGCACAGCGGCTCGCAATCCCGACCATCGCGGTGGGCGACGGCGGCAACGAGCTTGGCATGGGCCGCATCCGGAATCTGGTGCTGGCAGGTGTACCACTCGGGACGCTCATCAGCGCAGAAACCGTGGCCGACATCGTAGTCACCGCGCGAATCTCCAACTGGGGCGCGTATGCTATTGTCGCGCTGCTGGGCCTGCCGGCGGGGCCGCCGCTCCTCCACACCCCGGAGCAGGAGGAGGCGCTGCTGCGCACCGTGGCGGATCTTGGCGGGGTAGACGGAGTGAGCCTGCGCGCAGAGCCGACGGTCGACGGCGTCAGCCTCGAGGCAAATCGCGATCTGGTCGGCTTGCTGGGGCGTATCGTCTCACCGCTCAGAAGTCGAGAGTGGGGCGGTTGCGGTGGTCAAAGCCCGACTCAATGACCTCAAACTCTCCCGCCCGCAGAATGGTCTTGCGTGCGCCCTGATCGGAAACACGAAACTCCATGCGGCCAAAGGTGATCACCACGCCATGGAAGATAGTGTCTTCGGCAACGAGCATCCCCGCCCGTGATGCGGCGAGTTGGTCGCGGAGACCGGGAAGCCGCGATCGCAGCACGCCGATCTCGGCGCGAAGGTTTTCTGCCGCTGCCTGCAGCTGGCGAAGCGCCGCGATAAGTTTCTCGTCGTCGTGTCCGTCGCGGATGGCGCGGGCGATCTGCTCGATCTTCTGCTCGGTGGTGTCGAGTTCATCCTGTTTTTCATCCAGGTTGCTTCGCGTGGTGCGATACGTGAGCACCAGGTTTGGCTCCACGCCAATCGCCACGCGGGTTGCCACCTCGTTGAGGTTTCCGAGCTTTTTGCACCAGAAGCTGCCACCGAGGACAATGTCTCCCGCGATGAACTCTGCCCGCCGCCCGGTCAGAACGCAGTGGCCCCAGACGCGAAGGGTGGAGTGCATCACCGCTTCTTCCACAATGACGTTGCCGTGGCAGGTGACGCTGCAGCTTTCGATGTAGCGGGCGAAGAGGTCGCCCCCACATTCGATCTCGCCGGAGCCGTTGGCGTTGATGCCGGTTTTCAGCAGAACGCTGCCGCCGGCCTTGAGAATCGATCGGCCGACCCCTTTGCCCACCTGAATATCTCCGCGGGCCTCAACGATGAAGCCGTCGGCAATTGACTCTTCTACCACCACCGAGCCATCAAAGTGGATGTTGCCGGTTTCGTAGTTCACGTTCTTCACCACAACCACCGGCTCCACGATCACCCGGTTTGCCCGGATACGGACGTTTCCGTCGGTGGCGGCGAAGAGCTGGGTGCGGTCCGGACTGAGGCGGGTATTTGCCCCGGCGGCCAGCTCAACCCGCCGGTCGTCAACCGGTGCTTTCAGCGTTGCCCCGTCCACGGTTCGACCGTCCACGGGGGTGACCGGCGGCAACAATTCCGCAAGGAGGTCATCCTCTTCGCGGAAGTCGATGAAGTTGAGTTCTTTCAGGTTGATGCGGCCAAACTCCATCTCCAGATAGGGTTTTCCGCGGTTGGTGTTGAAGTGATACTGAATGGCCGCGCCGCGGCCGGCGACGGGCTCCGCGCCGCGCGCGATCACCGTTTTGATACCGTATGCCGACGTGGCCAGCAGCGAGACGACCGCAGCGCGGTCGACCCCAAACAGCACCCCCGCGGCGTGCAGCTCGTCGAGTACGTCCTCCACGGTTGGTGGTGCAGCGCCCTTCCGCGGAGCCGCTACGCTCACCCACGCCGTCATGCCGTCGTCCGCCACCGAAACGGTTACCGCCGAGGCGAGCGAGCGCCCGTCGGGCCACTCGACCAGGGCTACCGGCTCTCCGTCGGCGGCTTCCACAATCTCGCGGATGGTCCGCCCGCTCACTCGAGGCACCCGAAGAACCTTCATGCGGTTTTCGACCTCCTCAGAGTAGACCGGGCGGCCGTTGCCCTGAGGGGCTTCCACCGCAAGGTAGGCCCAGCCTTTGCGATAGTAGAGCTGGAATCGTCCGTCGCGCGACATACTCCCTACTGTATCGCAGCCGCACGGCTCTGTCTTGCCGCCGCGAACCGCGCCTTCCACTGAGATGGGGACATTCCCGCCTTGGCGCGGAAAATTCGGGAAAAGTAGTACTGGTTCTCGAAGTTCATGCGGGCCGCTACCTCTTTGATGGAAAGACTCGGGTCCTGGAGCAGTTCCTTCGCCCGGTGAATGCGCATTTGCAGAAAGTACTGGTAGGGAGTCAGTCCGGTGTACTGGCGAAAGATCTCAAGCAGCCGGGTGTAGCCTACACCCACGCGCTCGGCAATCTGCTCCACCTCGATACCCTCGTTGACTCGGGTCTGCATGATTGCGCGCGCGCGCTGAACCAGTTCGCTATCGCCAACCGCTGTTCGCGAGGAGGTCTCGATCCAGTGAATGTGCGCCAGCAGTTGCAGCACCAGTGCGCCCATGCGCACCTGGAATCCGGGGCTCTGCTGGCGGCAGAGGCGAACGATCTGCTCGTAGTCCGCCATCACTTCCTGGTTCAATCCAATGTGGTGAACGGGTTGTTCCGGGCTGAACAGCCCGTTGTGCCAGAGGCGGTAGGGGTGCTCTCCGGAAAACCCCACCCAATACTCGTGCCAGCCGGTCTCCTGCAACGGATGGTAGGCGTGGCGGACGCCGGGAAAGAGCATCATGATATCGCCGGCGGCTACCTCGCAGCTGCCCATGCGGTCTGCCTCAAAGCGACCCCGTCCCGCGGTGATGTAGACCACCTGGAACTCGGGCAGAACGCGCCCGCTCGCCACCGTGGACGCGTAATCCTTTGGGTGGTCTTCGGGATAGATGGGGTACTGGGACCCCGGCGGAACTTGGGAATAGCCGGCGTCGTTGCAGTGGATCTCCCACCGAAGCGCTTCGGAGTTGACGGGGAGGTAGCGGGAAAACGAGGCGCGAACGGTGTCCATGGAAAAAAAGTATATCCTTTTCCAGTTTTTGTCCATTTGCGGATACCCAAAGTGGGTTTACCGTGGAATTCTAGGTATGGTACACGGCAGGGTGAGGTGAAAACAATGGCAGATACGCTGAGAGTCGGAATATTCGGTATCGGGCTTGATACCTATTGGCCTCAGTTCGAGGGGCTCAAAACGCGACTCGAAGGCTATCAGCAGCAGATTGCCGCGCAGATCGTGTCGCATGAGCGAATCGACCTGGTGGATGCCGGCCTGGTGGACAACCCCGAGCGGGCTCGGACCATCGGCTCGCTCTTCCGCCAGCAACAGGTCGACGTGATTTTTTTGTATATCTCCACCTACGCCCTCTCGTCCACCGTTCTACCGGTCGCACAGGCAACCGGCGTCCCCATCATCGTTCTGAATATTCAACCCGTTGCCGCCATCGACTACGAGAGTTTTAACCGCCTTGGCGATCGGGGCGTCATGACCGGAGAGTGGCTTGCACACTGCCAGGCGTGCTGCGTGCCCGAAATTGCCAGCGTATTCAACCGCGCCGGCATCGATTACCACCTCGTTACCGGCTACCTCGGTGAAGAGCGTACCAACACCGCCATTGGTGAATGGGTAGAGGCCGCTCGGGTGGCCAAGGCGATGAAGACCAACCGCCTCGGCGTGATGGGCCACTATTACGCCGGAATGCTCGACGTCTACACCGACGTGACCCGCCAGGTCGCGACCTTCGGCGGCCACATCGACCTGATCGAGATCGATGAACTCGCCGCCCTGCGGGAGAACGTCAACGATGCAGAGACCGCGGCGAAGCTCGCAGAGTTTCGCAAGAGCTTCGACGTGTCGCCCGAGTGCGAAGAGACCGAGCTGGAGCGCGCCGCGCGAACCTCGGTGGCGCTGGACAAGCTGGTTTCGCGCCACGACCTGGGCGCGCTGGCCTACTACTACGAGGGTACCCCGGGCTCCCTGCACGAGAACATCGTCACCTCCGTCATAGCGGGAAACACGCTGCTGACCGGTCGGCACGTGCCGGTCTCCGGCGAGTGCGAGATCAAGAATGCACAGGCGATGAAGATCATGGACAGCTTTGGCGCCGGGGGCTCGTTCTCGGAGTTCTACGCGATGGACTTCAACGACGATGTGGTGCTGCTGGGGCACGACGGTCCGGCCCACTTCGCGATCGCAGAGGGACGCGTTGGCCTGGTTCCGCTTCCGGTCTACCACGGGAAGCCCGGAAAGGGCCTCTCGATTCAAATGACGGTGAAACACGGGCCGGTCACCCTGCTGTCGGTCTGCGAAGGGCCGCAGGGCGTCTACCTGCTGGTGGCCGAGGGCGAGAGCGTTCCCGGGCCGGTGCTCCAGATTGGAAACACCAACAGCCGCTACCGCTTTTCGCTTCCCGCCCGCGACTTCGTGGAGCGATGGTCCCGCTTTGGCCCCTCGCACCACTGCGCCATTGGGGTGGGACGCGTCGCGGGCCGGATCGAGAAGTTTGGAAAGCTGGTTGGGGCACGCGTGGAGCGGATCTGCTGACCGATGCTATGTGCTGACGGGCGTACTGAGAATCAGGGAGGAAGAGCGTGAAACGGGCAGGATTTGCAATGCAGCTCAAGCCAGGCAACGTGGCGGAGTACAAACGGCGACACGACGAGATCTGGCCGGAGCTGGTGGCGCAGCTGCAGGCATCGGGGGTGCGGGACTACGTCATCTATCTGGACCCGCGTACCAACACCCTCTACGCGAGCCAGAAGCTCACGGAGCACAATACCGCCGACACGCTGGCGCAGACCGAGATCGTGAAGAAGTGGTGGGCCTCCATGGCCGACCTGATGGAAACCAACCCCGACAACTCTCCGGTGGTCTATCCGCTGGATGAGATGTTCTACCTGGATTAAGGCGAGGAAACAGAATGGGCCTGTACGAAACCGCTCGAGAACAGTACGCCGCCGTCGGCGTTGACACCAACCGAGCCCTGGCACTGCTCGCCGAGATCCCCGTATCCGTTCATTGCTGGCAGGGCGATGACGTCATGGGGTTCGAAGGCGCAACCCAGCTCACCGGCGGCATCCTTGCCACGGGCAACTATCCCGGACGCGCCCGTAACGTCAAGGAGCTACGCGCCGACGTGGAGACCGCCTTCGGTCTCATCCCGGGGCGAAAGCGATTCAACCTGCACGCCATGTACCTCGACCACGGCGGTGCACCGGTTGACCGCGACGCCATCGAACCGCAGCACTTTGCTTCCTGGATCGAGTGGGCACGCGGGCAGGGTGTCGCACTCGACTTCAACCCCACCTTCTTCTCGCACGCGAAATCGGCCGACGGCTTCACCCTCGCGCACCGCGATGCGGGCATCCGTGACTTCTGGATCGAGCACGGCCGTCGTTGTCGCACTGTTGCCGCCCACATCGGCCGCGAACTTGGCTCGGCGTGCCGCGACAACTTCTGGATCCCCGACGGCTGGAAGGATCACCCGGCGGACCGGCTTGAGCATCGGGCCCTCCTGGTCGATGCGCTCGACCGCATCTTTGCCGAGAAGCTCGACCCGGCCCACACCCTGGACGCGGTGGAAAGCAAGCTCTTCGGCATTGGATCGGAGACCTACGTGGTGGGGTCGCATGAGTTCTACCTCGCCTATGCTCTGTCCCGGAACGTCGTGCTGACGCTGGATGCCGGACACTTCCATCCCACCGAATCCGTTGCCGAGAAGATCAGCGCCCTGCTTCCCTTCGTCCCTCGGCTGCTGCTTCACGTGAGTCGACCGGTGCGGTGGGACAGCGACCACGTGGTGCTCTTTGACGACGAAACGCGCGCAATCATGCGCGAGATTGCCCGCCCCAACGCGTGGGACCGGGTCGACATAGCCCTTGATTTTTTTGACGCCAGCATCAACCGGATTGCCGCCTGGGTCATCGGAACCCGTGCGACAATGAAGGCAATTCTGGCAGCCCTGCTGGAACCGCGGGAGCAGGTGCTGGCAGCCGAGCGCGAGGGAAGACTCGCGGACCGTCTCGGGCTGCTGGAGGAGGCAAAGCTGCTGCCGATAGGCGCGGTCTGGGACGAATTTTGCCGCCGAAGCGAGACGCCGACCGGTGGCGACTGGATGCGCGAGGTAGCCTCCTACGAGCGAGCCGTCCTTGCGAAGCGGACGTGAAGAACGAACACGAGGAGCCGATGAGCGAGAGCCAATACATTCTGGAAATGCGGGACATCACCAAAACCTTTCCCGGCGTTCGCGCCCTTGACGGGGTGCGTTTCGACTTGAAGCCGGGAGAGATCCACGGTCTCATGGGCGAGAACGGTGCCGGCAAGTCCACCTTTATCAAAATCATCACCGGCGTACACACACCCGACACGGGTGAGCTGATCATCAACGGGCAACCGATGGAGTTCAAGCGGCCGCTCGATGCTCAGAAGGTCGGTGTTGCCGCCATCTATCAGCACGTCACCTGCTATCCGGACCTCAACGTGGCCGAGAACATCTTCATGGGCCACGAGAAGGTGATTGGCCCCACGCGCCGCATCGACTGGAAGAGCATGCACGCCGAGGCCCAGGCCCTGCTCAATCAGCTCGACGCCAACTTCAGCTCCACCGAGCGCATGGGTGCGCTCTCGGTTGCGCGGCAGCAGATCGTGGAGATCGCCAAGGCGCTCTCGTTCAATGCACGCATTGTCATCATGGACGAACCCACGGCAGCCCTTACCCAGCACGAGAGTGAAGAGCTCTACCGCATCACCGACGGGCTTCGTGAGAAGGGCGTCGCGGTGATCTTCATCTCGCACCGCCTCGAAGACATCCGACGGCTGGCCGACCGGGTGACCGTCTTTCGCGACGGGAAGTACATCGGCTGCTGGCCGGTGGAGGAAATCACCCAGGAAAAGCTGATTGTGGCCATGGTCGGCCGCGAGATCTCGCAGATGTTCCCCAAGCGGGTCATCAACATCGGCGACGAAGTGCTGCGCGTGGAGAACCTCAGTCGCGTCGGGTTCTTCCGCGACGTGTCGTTCGACCTGCGCAAGGGCGAGATCCTCGCCCTCACCGGGCTGGTGGGTGCGGGCCGCACCGAGGTGTGCGAGGCGATTTACGGCGTGGAGCCGTCGGATGGTGGACGAATCGTTCTGGAGGGGAAGGATGTCCGGGTGGGGAATCCGCTGGACGCCCTTCGGGTTGGTATCGGCTGTCTGCCCGAAGACCGACAGAAGCAGGGGCTGGTGCTCCCCTGGGAGATCGGCAAGAACATCACCTTGCCGTCGCTTCGCACCTTCTCGCGCTTCACCTGGCTCAACGAGCAACAGGAGCACGAGGCCGCGGGCCGCCTCGCACAGAAGCTCAGCGTCAAGGCTCGTTCCATTTTCACAAAGGTCTTTGCCCTCTCCGGCGGAAACCAGCAGAAGGTGGTGGTGGCAAAGATGCTCAGTCGGGCGCTGAAGGTGATCATCCTCGATGAGCCAACCAAGGGTGTGGACGTGGGCGCGAAGGCAGCCATCTACGAAATCATCGGCGACCTCGCCGAACAGGGGTACGGCATTATTCTCGTTTCATCGGAGATGCCCGAAGTGCTGGGCATGAGCGATCGCATTGTTGTGATGAAAGAGGGACGGGTCACCGCCCGTCTGGTAACCAGCGAGACCACGCAGGAAGAGATCCTCAACGCCGCGATGGTCGTTGAGACCGAGCAGGCCGCCGCGCAGGCGGAGCTTCAGGTGGTGGGCGACGCGCCGTCCGAAGCGGAGGGAGCCCGATGAACCCCGGACTCAAGAAACGATTCGGCAACGCGGAGCGGCTTCGCGAGCTTGGACTGCTGCTTTTTATTCTGGTCCTTGGAGCGGTGATCCAGGTTCGCAACCCCGCCTTCCTGCGGGTGAGCAATCTGATGTCACTCTTCACCAACACCAGCATTCTCGCCATCCTCGCCGTAGGGATGATGATGGTGCTGCTCACCCGAGGCATCGACCTCTCAATCGGGGCAACCATCGCCTTCACCGGTATGGTAACGGCCATGACGGTGGCGCGATTCCCGCAGATGCCACCCGCACTTGCCATCGCGCAAGGCACCGCAATCGGCACCGTCATCGGCATGATCATCGGGGTGCTGGTGGCCAAGTTCGACGTACTGCCGATCATCGCCACCCTCGGCATGATGAACATCGTCCGCGGGATGACCTTTGTGGTATCCGGCGGTCGATGGGTCAGCTCTCATCAGATGCCAAACAGTTTCAAGGCCATCGCCACGGGGCGAACCTTCGGCCTGAACAACCTCATTGTGATCGCAATTGCGGTTTACATCGTGGCCTTCTACTTCATGAACCACACGCGAACCGGCCGCCGCATCTACGCGGTCGGGTCCAACCCGTCCGCGGCCGAGGTGTCGGGAATTCCGCGCCGGCGCCTGATTTTTCTGGTCTACACCATCATGGGCGGCCTCGCGGGTCTGGCCGGCGTACTCTGGGTGGCGCGGTTCGCCTCGGCCCAGGGTGACACCGCAATGGGCTACGAGCTGCAGGTGATTGCGGCCTGCATTCTGGGCGGAGTGAGCATTCTTGGTGGCGTGGGAAAGATCTCGGGCCTCATTCTGGGCACGATACTCTTTGGCATTCTTGCCAACGCGTTGCCGCTGGTGGACGTGTCGCCGTTCTGGCAGCTCGGGATCCAGGGCGTGACCGTGTTGGTGGCCGTCATGGCCAACGCGATGGTGTTGAGAAATACGGAGCGCAGCGCGCTGCGTCGCCGGGCAATATAGGCAGGAGCGATGATGGAAGATACGCGGGCACCGGAGATTGCGATCAGCGCTCAGAGGCAGTGGAGCTGGAAGGAGTTCTTCTTCCAGTGGGAATGGCTGCTGGTCGTGGTGCTTCTGATTGTTGTTGGAGCCAATACCTGGCTCTCTCCCTACTTCCTTTCGCTGAACACCTTCATCCGCACACCGGCGACCTTTCTGGACAAGTCGTTCATCGTCTTTCCCATGATGATGGTGATCATCCTCGGCAAGATCGACGTCTCGGTAGGCTCCACCGTTGCCCTGTCGGCGGTAGTCATGGCTACGTCCTACAACGCAGGCGTTCCCATGCCAATTGCGATGCTCATCTGCCTGCTGGTTGGTACCACCTGTGGTGCGATCAACGGGGTGCTCATCGCCAAGTTCAAGGAGCTCTCCTTCGTCATCGTGACCATCTCCACGATGATGATCTACCGCGGCATTGCCTTCATCATTCTGGAGAACCGCGCCTCCGGGGGCTTTCCCGGCTGGTACGCGTTTCTCGGATGGGGCGAAGTGGCGGGGATTCCGTTCATGATGCTCGCCTTCATCGCCGTGGCGGTGATCTTCGGTCTGCTGCTCCACCGGACCAGCTTTGGCCGCGTGGTTTTTGGCATGGGGAACAACGCCACCGCCTGTCGCTATTCGGGCGTCGACACCGATCGCGTGACCATGACAGTATTCACCCTCGCAGGGTTCATGGCAGCGGTTACCGCGCTCTTCCTTACTTCGCGCATGGGCAGTACCCGGCCCAATGTCGCCATGGGGTACGAGCTCGAGGTCATCGCGATGGTAGTGCTTGGTGGCGTGAGTACCAACGGCGGGATGGGACGGATCGCCGGACCAATTCTGGCGATATTCATCGTCGGATTCTTGAGCTTCGGGATGGGGCTCGCCAACCTGCAGGCGCCGGTGGTGCTGGTGGTGATCGGCTTGCTGCTGATCGTCTCGGTACTCGCGCTTCGGGTTCGATTTACCGTGAAGAAGAAAAAACCGGTCGTGTAGCGTTGCTGCCAAAGCCGGTGAAGAACAGTAGGAGGTCTATTATGAAACGAGGTATCGTACTCGCGCTGATCGTCATTATGGCGGTCGCACCGATCGTTACCGTGTTTGCCCGTGGGGCGCAGGAAGCCGGCGCACAGCGACACGCGTTCATCTTCAAGAACACCGGGAACCCGTACGGTGACAAGCAGATGGAAGGGTTTGCGGACGGCATCCGCGCCCAGGGATTCGAGGCAATTCTGCGCGCTCCCGACCAGCCAACCGCAGAGGCGCAGATCCAGATCATCGAGCAGCTGATTGCGCAGCGCGTCGCATCCATCAGCGTGACCGGTAACGACTTCGACGCCCTGCAGCCGGTGCTCACCCGGGCACGCAACCAGGGTATCGCCGTTCTGTCGGCCGACTCCGCGGTCAACCCCGCGAGCCGCATCACCCACATCAACCAGGCGGACTCCGAGATGATCGGCCGCACGCTGATCCAGGCGGCCTATGACATGGCCGGCGGCAGCGGCGATATCGCCATTCTCTCGGCTACCAGCACCGCGTCCAATCAGAACCTCTGGATCGAGTGGATGCAGAAAGAACTGGCGGAAAACGCATCCAAGTACGCCAACCTGAACCTGGTGCGGATCGCTTACGGCGACGACCTGCGGGACAAATCGGTGTCGGAAACCGAGGGACTGCTGCAGAGCTTCCCCAACCTGCGCGTTATCATCGCACCGACCACGGTAGGTATCGCCGCCGCGGGTCGGGTGATCACCGACCGTGGCCTCATCGGTCAGGTGAAGGTAACCGGTCTGGGACTCCCGTCCGAGATGGCTGAATACATCGAGAACGGCGCCACTCCCTACATGTTCCTCTGGAACCCCATCGACGTCGGCTACCTGACCGCTTACGCCGCCGTAGCCGCCGTTGAAGGCAGACTCACCGGAGCGGTGGGCGAGACCTTCAGCGCAGGGCGCCTGGGCGACTTTGAGGTGGTGCAGGCCGGTGACGGCGGAACCGAAGTGCTGCTCGGCGCGCCGTTCCGTTTTGATCCGTCCAACATCGCGGAGTGGAAGACGGTCTACTGATCGTCAGTTGGTAAACGGGGAGCGCGCGTCGGGAACGGCCGTGCTCACCGTCAAAACCGGAAGGGCCACCCGAACGAAGGGTGGCCCTTTTTCATGCTGTTTTGCTCGGTTTTCTGGTATAATGCCAAGGCTATGTCCGCGACTGTGCAGACTCAGGCGGTGGTGCCGAACATGAACGGCGCCTACCGGTTCCTGATCATCGACGACGAACCGATTGTGCGTGAAGGAATCTCCGAGATCATCGACTGGCAATCCCATGGGTTTGAGCTGGTGGGCGCGTGTCGCGATGGGCGCGAAGGCATCCGGGCTGTTGAGGAGTTGCGTCCCGACGTCGTTCTCACCGATATCTGCATGCCGTTTGTGGACGGTCTTCAGCTCGCCGCGTGGGTGGCGGAGCAGTATCCCGCCGTCAAGACGATCCTTCTCACCGGGTACGACGATTTCGAATACGCCCAGGAGGCGGTCAAGCTCCGGGTGACCGACTTCCTGCTCAAGCCGATCACGGCGGACGAACTGCGCGAAATGCTGGAGAAGATCCGCCGTGAGCTCGATATCGAGCGCAGCCAGGAGCGCCGTTTGGAGCTTCTGCAACAGCAGGTGCACGAGAGCCTTCCCCTGCTGCGCGAAAGGTTTCTGAACCGCCTGGCGCGAGCCGAGCTGCACCCGTCCGAGGTCCAGCGTCGGCTCGATTTTCTGGAGCTTGCACTACCGGGGCCCGCGTTTCTGGTGCTCATCTGCGATCTCGACGGCTCAGAAGATTCAGAACAGCTTCTCGGTCTTGCCGTGCAGAACATCGTTGGCCAGGTGGCTGCCGGGTTTCCCGGCGCGGTGGCGTTTTCAACTCCCGGTGAGCAGTCGGTTGTGGTACTCTCCGCCGGCGACGAAGCGGCGGCGCTCCCGCGCGGTCTGGAATGCGCGGAGCTGATTGCCGAGCGGGTCAGCCGGGAGCTGGCTCGCACCGTCTCGATCGGGGTGGGAGAATCAGGGTTGGGGTTTGCTGCCGTACCGGCGTCGTACGCCCAGGCGTCCACCGCACTGGAACAGCGGCTGGTGCGCGGGCCGGCGCAGATCATCACCGCAGAGCAACTGGGCGCGCCATTGCGTCCTTCCATCCAGTCACCGGATACTGACGCGCGTTCAGCCTACGTGCGTGCACTGAAGACCGCCGACCGCTCCGCGGCAGCGGCCGCACTCGATGCCGTAGTGGGGGCGCTCCGGCGAAACGACGCCGATACCGAGACGAGGTATCTGACCATGCAGCGGCTGCTCGCCGACGCGCTTTCGGGTCTTGAAGCGCTTGGACTCGACGCACTCGGGTTCGATCCGCTTGGGCTCGATGGGACCGCCCCCGATGGGGGCCAGGCAAACCCCTTCGTGGCCATCGCCCGCATGAAGACCCTCGACGAGATGCAGGAGTGGTTCCGCCGCTTCCAGGAGCGGGCGTGGACGGTCTTGAACCAGCGCCAGCGCAGCCACTCGCACGCCAAGGCGGAGGCTGCCGAAGAGTACATCCGCGCCAACGCCCACCGACCCGATCTCTCGCTCGCGGCGGTGTGTGGCGCACTCTCGGTGAGCAAGAGCTATTTCAGTCCCCTGTTCAAGGAGCACACCGGCAAAACCTTTGTGGAATACCTGACCGATCTGCGCGTCGAGCGGGCCAAGGAGCTGTTGCTTCGTGACCCGCTGAAAAGCTACGAGGTCGCAGAGCGGGTCGGGTTCCGGGACGCGCACTACTTCTCGCTCACCTTCAAGAAAACTACCGGAGTAAGCCCGACCGAGTTCCGCGAATTGGCGAGGCAGAAATCGTGAAAGCGGTAGCCGCCGGAACCCGGCGCAGACGAATTCAGACCACCATCGCGCTCGCGTTTGGCGCCATTGTACTGGGCACCGCCATCCTGATGGGGATTCTCTCCTACTCCTTCACCGAGGAAGCGGTCCAGCGGACCTCGCGCGACTACACCGAGCAGTTGGTTACGCAGGTGCAGACCAATATCGATTCCTACATCACCCATATGCAGAACATCGCCGAAGTGGTGCAACTGAACGAGCAGGTGCAGGCCTACTTGAGCGGCTCCGTGGACGATCTCTCGCCGCAACAACGCGCGCAGGTGCGGGCACGCATTACCTCGTTTCTCAACACCATTTCCCGAACACGGGACGATATCTCGCTCATCCTCATCGTGGGCAACGGCGGGGAGGTGCTCACTCACGATGAGGCCATTGCGCTGAACCCCGCAGCTTCCATCACCGACCAGCGCTGGTACCGCGCCGCCCGCGCCCAGAGCGGCCGACCGGCTGTGTCGCCCTCACACGTTCAGAATATCGTAGCCGGTGAGTTTCGCTGGGTGATCACCCTCAGTCGGACAATCAACAATCCCGACACCGGTGTCGAATACGGGGTCATGCTGGTGGATCTCAACTTCTCCGTGATCAACGAGCTGGTCAGCCGGATTGGACTGGGGAAGCGGGGGTATCTGTTTATCGTTGATCCCGAAGGTCGAATCGTCTACCATCCGCGGCAGGAGTTGATCTACTCAAACCTGGAGCGGGAGCATATCGATCTGGTGCTGCAGCACGCCGGCGGCTCGTTTGAGGTTGGCGATACGCGTGGAGTGCGTATCTACAGCGTGAGCGTCTCGCCCAACACCGGATGGCGGATCGTGGGGGTGAACTACGCGGCCGAGATGGTGCGCAACCGCGATACCATCGCCCGCTACTACGTCTTTGGCACGCTGCTCTGCGTGGTGCTCGCCCTGGTGATGTCGGTCATCGTGTCGCATCGGCTCTCACGACCCATCCTGCGGCTGCGCAGCTCGATGCAGGCGGTCGAGCGCGGTGACTTCGATATCGCCGTTGACGTCTCGAGCCAGAACGAGATCGGCGACCTTGCTCGCGACTTCACCATCATGGTGGCACAGATCAAAGAGCTGATGCGCCGCAACGCCGACGAGCAGGAGCAGAAACGGAAGAGCGAGCTGATGGCGCTGCAGAATCAGATCACGCCGCACTTCCTCTACAATACGCTTGACTCGGTCATCTGGATGGCCGAAGGAAAACAGCACGCCAACGTGGTCAAGACGATCTCCGCCCTTGCCCGCATGCTTCGGCTCTCGGTCAGCCGGGGAAGCGAACTCATCAGTATCCAGGACGAGATCGATCACGCCCGCAACTACCTCACCATTCAGAAGATTCGCTATCGCGACAAGCTGGATTTTTCAATAGAGGTGGACGGTGAAATCATGCGGCTTCGAACCCCAAAGGTCATCCTGCAGCCGCTGGTGGAAAACGCCATCTATCACGGCATCAAGAATAAAGAATCAGGAGGGAGGGTTACCGTAACGGGATCGCTCCACGACGGTGAGGTCCTGCTCCGCGTGCAGGACGATGGTGTCGGGATGAGCGCCGAGCGGCACGATGAAGTTCCGGTCTCCGCAGTAGGCGTTTTGACCCGCATCGCGGCACCGCCGCGGCGCGGTCGGGTAGGGCTTCGAAACGTGCACGAACGCATTCAGCTCTACTTCGGACCGAAATACGGGCTCTCGTTCGAAAGCGAACAGGGCGCAGGAACCTCGGTGACGGTGAGGTTGCCGGTTGTCGAGGCAAACGGAGACGACGATGAACGCTAATCGATGGATTCCGGCGCTTGGTTTGCTTGCCTTTCTGACGCTGGTTGCCATGGTGTGGCCGCATGTACGGCCCATGCTCGAGCCGCGTGGGGGCGAAACGGTCTACGTGGTGCTCAAGACCACCGGCCCGCAGATGGAGTTCTGGCAGATCGTGCGAGCCGGCTTGCAGGCTGCCGCTCTGGAGTACGATGTCGAACCGGTCATCGTGGGGCCTCAGTGGGAGAAGGACGTCGACCATCAGATCGAGATTCTGGCGGAGGTGATCGAGCGCAACCCGCGGGGAATTCTGCTCGCCGCCTCGGATTTTAATCGCCTGGTGCCGCTGGCGGAGCAGGCCGCGGCGCGCGGGATCACCATCGTTACCCTGGATTCCGCACTGAACAGCGATGTGCCGGTGAGCTTCGTTGCCACCGATAACGTCAGCGCGGGAATGAAGGCGGGGCGCGAGATTCAGCGGCTGGTTCCCACCCATCGTCCGGTTGCGCTGGTCTCTCACATCGAAGGGGTGGCAACCGCCATCGAGCGCGAAGAGGGGGTGCGTACCGCCCTCGCCAACCGTGATCCGCGGCTGATTCTGGGCACCTTCTATTCGCAGAACGAGCCGGACATCGCCTACGCCATCGTCCTCGAGCTGGTGGAGCGCTACCCCGACCTGGGCGGCATCGTGGCCATGAACGAAAGCTCCACGGTTGGCGCAGGGCGTGCGCTGCGCGACCTCGGCATCGCCGATCGCGTGCACCTGGTTGGGTTTGACAACTCGCGTGAAGAGATTGAATTCTTGCAGCAAGGAATCGTGAAAGCGCTGGTGGTACAGCGACCGTTCAACATGGGGTATCTGGGGATTCGCACACTGGTTCAGGCAATCCGACGGCAACCAGTCGATCCGGTCATCCACACCGACGCGGTTCTGGTGCGCCGGGACGACATGTTCACTGAGGAGAACCAGAAGCTGCTCTTTCCGATCGTGCAGGGACGGTACGCGGAACAATCGTCGTTCGCTGAATGATTGCGACTATTCCGTGGACATTTTTCAATTTACGGCTGGCAAATTCCGTGGGACCATGGAACAGACCACGTATGGAGGGCTGATGTCGGCTGAGCTCGTACTCTCGCTCAAAAACATCGAGAAAAGTTTCACTGGAGTGCGTGCGCTCAAAGGAGTCGATTTCGACCTGAATCGGGGAGAGATCCACGCCCTGGTGGGGGAAAACGGCGCCGGGAAATCTACGCTGGTCAAAGCGCTGACCGGCATTGTAGAAAAGGATTCCGGAGAGATTCTCTACCTCGGGCACTACTTCAACCCGCGCAGTCCCAAGCAGGCGCTCGAAATGGGCATTGGCATCGTCCATCAGGAACTCAACATGATGGATCACCTTACGGTGGCCCAGAACATCTTCATTGGCCGTGAGTCGACCACCGCGGGCGGCTGGTTTCTCAACGAGCGCGAGCAGAATCGGCGCACCGAAGAGCTGTTGAAGCGTCTCAAGATGAACATCGAGCCCGACGTAACGCTCGGTAGCCTCACCGTGGGCAAACAGCAGATGGTTGAGATTGCAAAAGCGGTCTCCCACGACCTGCGCGTGCTGATTCTCGATGAACCAACCGCTGCCCTCACCGACAACGAAATCTCCGAGCTCTTCGCCATCATGCGCGACCTTGCCTCACAGGGCGTGGGCATGATCTACATCTCACACCGCATGGATGAAATCGGAAAGATCACCGACCGTGTCACCGTCCTGCGCGACGGTGAGTACGTCGGCACCCGCACCACCAGCGAAGTCACCAAGGCGGAGATCATCAACATGATGGTGGGGCGCACCATCTACGAAGCACCCAAGACCACGAGTAACGTTGCGCCCGACGCACCGGTGGTGCTCAAGGTCGATCGGCTCAACGCCGGACGGCTAGTCAAGAACGTGAGCTTTGAGCTTCGCCGGGGTGAGATTCTCGGATTTGCCGGTCTCATGGGTGCCGGCCGTACTGAGACCGCGCGGGCGGTATTTGGCGCAGACCAAATTCAGAGCGGCACCATCCAGATCAAGGGAAGACCGGTACTGATCCGCACGCCCGCAGACGCAGTGGCGCACGGCGTTGGATATCTCTCGGAGGACCGCAAGCGCTACGGCCTCGCGCTCAACCTTACCGTAAAGGAAAACGCCGTCCTTGCGACGTACGAGAAATTCCAGAAGGGGCTTTTTGTGCACGCCAAGCGGGTGGAATCGGTGACCGAAGAGTACGTTGAGCGGCTCAGCATCAAAACGCCTTCCATCGATCAGATTCTGCGGAACCTTTCCGGCGGAAACCAGCAGAAGGTGGTCATTGCCAAGTGGCTGATCCGCAACTGCGACATTCTGATTTTTGACGAGCCGACGCGGGGAATCGACGTCGGAGCCAAGAGCGAAATCTACTCCCTGATGAACGAGCTCGCGAACCAGGGCAAGTCGATCATCATGATCTCCTCCGAACTGCCCGAGGTGCTGCGCATGAGCGACCGCGTGCTGGTGATGTGCGAAGGCCGCGTCACCGGACAGCTGGATATCGCCGACGCCAATCAGGAAGAGATCATGAAATACGCGACGATGAGAGAGCAGGAGTAACCGTCATGATAACCGATCTTCAGGCAACGGTAAAAAAAGATACCCTGCGCAGCTGGCGGGACAAGGGGTTGCAGAAGCTTCTGGCCCCACTCGCGCTGGTGCTGATCTATCTGTTCTTCGGCTTCTTTGGCCGAAACTTCTTCACCTACAACACGCTGGTCAATATTCTCGACGCTTCGTACGTGATCGGCTTCCTGGCGCTTGGGGTCACCTTTGTCATCATCACTGGCGGCATCGACCTCTCGGTGGGAACCGTGGCGATGTGCGCCGCCATCGTCGGCGGAACCGCCTTCCGGACCTGGGGCTGGCAGATGGGCCCGTCGCTCATTCTGATCATGACGGTTGCGATGGCCTTCGGTATTTTCAACGGCATCATGGTGTGCAAGCTCAAGCTGCCACCCTTCATTGCCACGCTGGGAACGATGATGATCTCCATGGGTGTGGGGTCCATTGTCTCCAACGTACGAAGCGCCGCCTTCCCGCCAAGAACCGATTCGGCCGGCTGGTTTCGCGACATCTTCAAGATCATCACCGAGGACCGCACCTCGCTGCCCACCGGCGCCCTCGTGCTCTTTGGCGTTACCATCCTGTTTCACATCATCCTGACGCGGACCAAGATGGGTCGGTACATCTTCGCCATCGGCAGCAACAAGGAAGCCGCGCGGCTTTCCGGCGTCAACGTGGATCGCTGGGAGATGTCAGCCTACATCATCGCCGGCATCAGCGCGGGTGTCAGCGGCATCGCCTTCGCGGCGGTTTATACCACCGTGATGCCGGGGCAGGGGCAGGGGCTCGAGCTCTTCGCCATTGCCGGCGCCGTCATTGGCGGCACGTCGCTCTCGGGCGGTATCGGGTCGGTCTTCGGCACCCTGATTGGCGTCTTCATCATGTCGGTGCTTCGCATGGGGCTTCCCGCCATGGACCTGCAGGCGCACTACCAGACCTTCTTCACCGGCGTGGTGGTTATCGGTGCCGTTCTTCTCGACATCTACCGCAACAAGAAGGCGTCCGAGGTGAAGGTGCTCACCGCCGCCGATCAGTACCGCGCAGAGATGATCGACAAGATCGACTCGCTGAGAGAGGGCCTGAAGGATCTGCCCGCGGACGAGCAGTCAAAACGCAAGACCGAGATCACCCGGCTGAAGACGGAGCTCAAGTCCAACTTTGCCCGCTTGAAGAAAGAAGAGAAGGAACGCGCCGCCCAGCTCCTTGCCGACGAAAAGGCAGCGGAACGGGAGTATCGCGAGCTGGTCAAGCAGGAAAACAAGGGCGGTGATTCGGGATCGACTACCCCGTAAAGACAGTCGGCCGGACGAACCCGGCGGTCAACTGAAAGAGAAAAAAGCTGGAACGTTGATTCCAGAGAAAGTTTGTACAGGAGGTCTTTTATGAGTACCAAACGAACGATCGTAACTGTGGTTGCGTTCGCGCTCGCTGTTCTCACCGTGATGCCGGTTTTTGCCGCCGGTCGTGGTGAAGCGGCGGCCGCGCGCCGACCCTACATCGCCGTTGTCTCCAAGGGTGAGCAGCACGATTTCTGGCAGCAGGTTCGCCTTGGCGCCAACGCAGCGGCCGAAGAGGTCGGTGTTGATGTCACCTTCGAGGGTCCCCCCACGGAGAGCGACGTCATGATCCAGGTTGAGATGTTGAACAGCGCCATTGCGCGCGGCCCCGTCGCCGTTGCCCTTGCCGCCCTCGACACCAACGCGGTCATGGATCAGCTCACCTCGCTGGGTGCGCAGAACATCCCCGTGATCGGGTTTGACTCTGGTGTACCCGATGCACCCGCCGGTGTCATCAAGGCGAATGCGTCCACCGATAACTTTGCCGCCGCCGGTCTTGCCGCCGAACGCATGTTCGAGGCCCTCGAGTCCGAGATTCGCGCCGCCACCGCCCAGCGCCCGATTCGCATCGTAGTCCTGAACCAGGACGCCCGCGGTGAGTCGCTGCTGAGCCGCGGTCGTGGATTCCGCGACACCATGGTCCAGCTGGTTATCGATCGAACGCCGAAGACCGCCGCGGACGTCCGCGTCACCGGTAACCCGGCCTTCATCGACAGCCACAACCCGACCGGTGGCAACGCGGTCATCATTGAGATGGTCGTTCCCGCTTCGGCTTCGGCCGAGGACACCACGGCTGCCTCACAGGCCGTTCTGAACCGCGTAGGCGACCAGAACATCCGCGGTATCTTCATGAGCAACGAAGGAACGGTTCGCGGTCTGCTTGCAGCCACCGACGACGGAGCTTCGCTGCCGCGCAACTACCCCGGTCTGATCGCGATTGGCTTTGACGCCGGCCGTGCCCAGAAAGACGCGGTGCGCAACCAGTTCTTCCTCGGTTCGATCACCCAGGATCCGTTCTCCATCGGGTATCAGGCGGTTCGCCTTGCGTACGCAGCCTTCCGCGGAGAGACCGTTGAAGACGTCGATACCGGCGCCAAGTTTTACACCTATCAGAACATGGACGACGCCGATATTTCGGGTCTGCTCTACGACTGATCCGCACCTGCATTCAATGCAACTGCTGTCGGCGCCCACTTCGTGGCGTCGGCAGCTTTTTTTGTCTGCCCTTGTGCTTCCCTCCGTTGTTCCGTATGATGATCTGAAACGCACAGATTCCATGAACGCACAACCTCTGGAGGCAATACCGTGGCTACCACTCCCAAACCGGTCATCCTGATCGTCCGCGACGGATGGGGACGCAACCCCAACCCCGACCATGACTCATTTAACGCCGTGAAGCAGGCGACCACGCCGTGCAACGACCGGCTGCTCAAAGAGTACCCGTGGACCACAATTCACACCTCCGGGGAAGACGTTGGGCTCCCGGAAGACACCATGGGCAACTCCGAGGTGGGGCACCAGAATCTTGGTGCAGGCCGCGTCGTTGACCAGGAGTCGGTGCGGATCACCAAGGCGATCCGTACGGGCGAGTTCTTTGAGAACGCCGCGCTGGTGAAGGGCGTCCAGCGCGCGAAGGCCAATGACGGATGGGTGCACATCCTGGGGATTGCCTCAGACGCGGGTGTCCACGGCTTGATGACCCACCTCTACGCGTGCGTAGAGTTCTGCAAGAAGCACGGCCATGAGAAGGTGGCGCTTCATCTCTTCACCGATGGGCGCGACACTGGCCCCTATACCGGAATCGAGTATGTCCGCCAGATCGAGTCGAAACTCGCTGAGATTGGTGTGGGTCGTGTGGTTTCGCTTTCGGGCCGGTACTACGCGATGGATCGGGATAACCGCTGGGAGCGGGTGAAGCGCGCGTACGATCTGCTCACCGGACGGCAGAAGGATCTTCCCGCGTTTGCGACCGCGACTGAAGCGATGCAGAACTACTACGACAACCCGACCAACGACAGCCAGAACGGTGACGAGTTTGTCACCCCGCGCTTCGTGGGTACCGACTGGGCCGAGACGCGGATCGCCGACGGCGATACGGTGATCTTCTACAACTACCGCGGCGACCGACCGCGCGAGATCATCCGGTCGTTTGTGATGGATCCCTTCCTCGGCGCGGTGAAGGCTTCGCCGGACAGCGGCGAGAAGGGCTTTGACCGCGGGTCCAAGCTGGACCTCTACTGGGTCACCATGACCGCCTACGAGACCGACCTCAACCAGTACGTCAACGTCGCGTACCCCAAGCCGCCCAAGATGACCAACATCGGCGGGGAGTACCTCGCCTCCAAGGGGCTTCGGCAGTTCCGCTGCGCCGAAACCGAGAAATTCCCCCACGTGACGTTTTTCTTCAACGACTATCGCGACGAACCCTTCGACGGCGAGGGACGCGAAATGCCTCAGTCACCGCAGGTGGCCACCTACGATCTCAAACCCGAGATGAGCGCCCACCAGGTGCGCGACATCGTGCTCGCCCGCATTGCGGCCGACGACTGCGAAGACTTCATCCTGGTGAACTTTGCTAACGGCGATATGGTCGGCCATACCGGCAAACTCGACGCCGCGGTCAAGGCGTGCGAGACGGTGGACGCCTGCGTCCAGCAGATTGTGGACGCAACCCTCGCGCGCGGCGGCAAGCTCATTGTGACCGCTGACCACGGCAACTCCGAACAGATGTACGATCTCAAGAACAAGAGCGCCCACACGGCCCACACCCTCTACGACGTGGACTGCATCATCGTAGACCCGGATCGGAAGGGCGACGCGAGTGGGAGTCTGGACACGCCGTCGAGCGCCCTTCGAAGCGGAGGACGGCTCGCCGACGTCTTCCCCACGCTTCTGAAGCTGATGGGGCTCGAAAAACCGGCTGAGATGACCGGAGAGTCGTTGTTCTGACCGGGGTGGTGCGAACATTGTGCTTTTCTGCCGGATGACCCCGTCCGGCAGAAAACGCGTTCCCGTTTGCCGCTATTGGTACGACACCCGTATATTCCAGCTACCATGGAGATCAAACCACGGGTGTGCGTGCTGGGCGGTGGCTTCGCCGGGATTCAGGCGACGCGTGCCATCCTGCGGCGCCTCCCCGACGCCGAACTCACCCTCATTGACCGCAACCCCTACGCGACCATGATCCCGGCACTGCCGGACGCCCTCTCGGGGCGCATTACCCGAAACGCCATGAAGCGGCCGCTCAGCGGGCTCTTCCCTGCCGATCGGGTTCGCCTGGTAACCGACCGCATCGACCGAATCGATCTTTCTGCTCGTACGCTTCAGGGCCGCAGCGGCCAGTACGCCTACGACGCCCTGTTGATCGCCGTTGGCTCCGTGCCCGAATACTACGGTTTCTCGCCCGAGAGCGGCACCCTGTATACCGCTCACTCGTTCCCGGCGGTGGAGGCGCTTCGCGCGGCGGTTGCACAGCGCCACCGTGCCGGTCCCGAAGCGCCGGTAGTGATTGTGGGTGGCGGATACACCGGCATTGAGGTCGCCGCCTGCCTTCGGCATGGGGTCCAGGCCACCGGGCAATCCGACTCCAACCACCCTCCCATCACCATTGTTGAGGCGGGCGAACGGCTTCTGCCCTTCCTCACCAACGGTGAGCGGGAACGAATCGGCACCTACCTCCATGAACTGGGTGTCGATGTGCGTACCGGCACCACGCTCACGGCGTTTCGCGACGGAATTGCCACCCTATCCGACGGTACCACCATCCCCAATGCCCTGGTTTGCTGGTCCGCCGGGATGCGGGCTGCGGTTCCCGAGCTCGACCCGCAGCCGGAGCAGACCCGCGACGGCCGGCTCGAGGTGAACGACTTCCTGCAGTTGCCGGGTTTCCCTGACGTCTTCGTGGGGGGTGATGCGGCCGCCCTCAGGAAAAACGGCACCGTGGTTCGTCGGGCCGTCAATTTCGCCTTCTATTCGGGACGGCGGGCGGGCCACAACCTCGCGTTGTTCCTGCGCAACCGACCAATGCGGGCTTTTTCTCCGGTTGACCTTGGTTGGGTGATTCCGATGGGGGGCATCAGCGTCGGAAGGCTCTTTGGAGCGCTTCGGGTAGGGGGGCGGTTTGGGCTGCGGCTCCATTACTCCATGTGTGGCTTTCGCCACTTCCCGGGGGCGGCAACGGGCGAGTTCTATCGCACCGCGCTCCGGCTGAAGCGGGTTCCCGACCCGATTTCCGCCAACCCTCCCGGAGATCAGCCGTGAGTGCCGCGCCGTTGCGACGGTCGGCGCGCATCGTGGACGGCCCGCTGGTCTTCCCGTCGCCGGGAGGGTGGTGGCGCTCGCTGCGAGCCTACTCGTTCACGGCCTCGCTTGCGCCGGTTCTACTCGCGTGGGCCATCGCCGCGTGGTGGAGCCGAAGCGGAGCGGCGGGTGGCGCTGCGACCGCGGGAGCGAATGCCGCCGGTTCCGGCACCGCGGGTTCCGGCCTTGCACTCTGGACCGTGCCGTTCATCGTACTCGCTGCCGTGCTCTTCCACGCAGGAACCAACGTGTTGAACGACTTCTACGACTACGTCCACGGGGTTGATCCCGATCAGGATCCCGATCCAACCCACGCCATAACGCAGGGCGTTGTCTCTCCTCGCTTCATGCGGTTCAG
>REDM01000208.1 GCA_007693485.1 Spirochaetaceae bacterium | reverse complement strand
GGACGGTGGGCGTGGAGGCGGGGGCGCTGATCCGGCGGACGGTGCATCTGCCGAGTGCGTTTCGCAACCGCATCGAGACGCTGGCGGACTGGTTTATCGGGAACACGTACTGATTGGTGCTTCCCGTGGCGTACCGGGGGCCGTGACGGGCTCACGCGGCGGACCCCTGGCCTGCCCCGCGAAGTACCTAATCCCCTAACTTGTTACTGAGAAACCTTATTTCTTGGCAATCTGATCATTCTGCAATCTCTTCAATGACAGCGCGGAACCGCGGGCCGACCTGCAACGCCTGTTCGCGGAACGTGTCGTAGGCTGCTGCGGCGATGCGGCGGCGTGCGGCCTCGTTGGTGAGGTAGTGTTCGGCGGTGGGGACGAGGTCGGCGGCGTCCCACAAAAACGGAACGTAGGTCTGGTGCGGCGCAAAGATGTCCGGCCAGGTCTCCAGGTGCGAACAGTCGGGTTTGAGCAGAAGAGAGCCGCTCAAGACCGCCTCGAAGTCGCGGAAGCAGAGTTCGCCCCAGCCGAAGGGGCTCAGGGTGATGCGCGAATGGCGAATCTCGTAGTTGTACCGGCGCTGGGGAACCATGCCGGTGAGGAAGTCGGGGTGGCCGGTGATGCGCTCGAGCATGAGGGTGCGGTGGTAGTCGAGGGTTGGCTGGCCCGGCAACCGCATGCGGGCGTGTACGCCGAAGAGGCCGCGGTTTCGGTTGAGCACCTGGGCGGCAGCGGCTGCTGGAGCGCGGGCCGGTCGGGCCGGAAACGGCGAGCGGTGGTAGAACCACGGTACGGGACCAATGCCGACGGTGCGCGCGATGGCGACGGCGGACCGCTGGCGCCAGGTGTGCTTGGGGAAATCGCCAATGCCGATGTTCCACGAGAGGCGCAGCTTGGTGAGATCCGCGGGGTCTGAGACCACCGGGCGCTCGATGGGGGCGGGATCGGTGATGCCAAACTCGCGGTGGTAGTAGTCGGTGTAGAGCTCCTTCCCGTAGAGGCTGCGCTGGTAGAGGGAGCGATCGCGAAAGAGCGCCTTGTTGTACCAGAGGTCTACCAGCGGCAATACCTGAAGACGCGGGATGGCGGCACCGGCGTCGTCGTGGAAGAAGGCGATGCGGCGGTATTTCTGGCGCAGACGCTGCATGAGCTCCATGTCGACCACGTCGGGCTTGAGAAAGCGTCGCACCATGATGAGGATCTGGTTTCGATCGCGCTTCAGGCAGTAGTCCGGCGAGTTGGTGAAGTGGAAGCGGCGGCAAAGATCGCGCGGCGCGGTGAGGAAGGGCCGGAGGGTGTGGAAGCAGCCGATGCGATCGTAGAAGGCGAGGACGGTGATGTCGGGGCTCATCGGGGAAGAAGATAGCACGCAGGCGGGAGGTTGTCGCGGGGGCGAAGCAATGCGGGGGAACCGGGGGTACCTGAGGTGATGAGGGTGGTGAGGGGGTGTCAGCGGGCGAGGAGTTCGCGGTAGAGATCGACGTACTGGGCGGTGATGTGCTCCAGATTGAACTGGTGGGTGACGCGGGCGTGGGCGGCGCTGATGCGGGCGGCGTTTTCGGCGGGCTGCTGCAGGGTACGAAGAATTGCGGTGGCGAGAGCCGACGGATCGGCGGGTGGGACCAAGAGCCCTTCGACCTCGTGGTCGATGTACTCCATGATGGGCGGCAGGGCGGATGCAACGACGGGGCGGCGGAGCAGCATGGCCTCGATGGGAACGAGACCGAGCCCCTCCCAGAGGGAGGGCATGGCAACCACGTCAGCAGCGGCGATAAGGTCGGGCAATCCCGGGGTGAAGCCGGGCATGCGGAGGGCGGACTCCACACCCAGATCGCGGGCAAGCGCCAGAAGCGCCTCGCGCTCGGGGCCCTCGCCGGCGATGACCACCGCTCCGTCCGGGGCGGCGCGCAGGATTTCGGGCATTGCCTGGATGAGGTAGCGGTGGCCCTTCATGGGAATGACGCGGCCGGCCGCGAGTACCACGCGACGGTCTGGCGGGATGGAGAGGCCGGAGAGAACCTGTTCGCGACTGCGCGCGACCTCGAGGCGGGCCGGATCGATGGGGTTGTAGATGACGCGATGGGCGCTCTTGAGGCGCCAGTTGTCGTACATGCTGGTGATGCACGCCCTGGATACGCCGGTGCGAACGGTAACTCGAGAGTCGGTCAGGAGGAACCCAAGTCGGGTGGCGCGCGAGAAGTTGTCGATCACGTTGTGGAGGGTGGAGACGAGCGGGATCTCCGCAGGACGGGCCAGCGCAGCGACGATGTCTGCGCGGCCAAGGTGACTGTGAATGAGCGCGGGGCGGTGTTGACGCACGAACCGGCGCAAGGCGCGGACACCGCGTGCAAGGTTCCACTTGGGGCCGGGCGGCAATTCATGGACCGGCACGCCGGCAGCGGCGGCACGGCGGTGGGATACGCCCTCCCGGGGTGCGGGCTCGAGGGCCCAGACCGCGGGAGCAAACCCGGCGCGCTGGAGGGCGGGAAAGAGATCGCACAGGATATTGGAGACTGCGGCGTCGTCGAACCGGGTGGTGACGAAGAGGATCGACACAGGGGATTGCTTCATTCGAGCAGGTTCCGATAGACGTTGACTACGGACTCGCCGTAGCGTTGCCAGGTGAACTCCTGGGAGCGGGTGCGGGCGGCGGTGGCCATGCGGAGGCGCAGGGGGGTATCGGTGAGAAGGGTGGAGAGGCGGGTTGCGAGGGTCTGTGGGTCGCCGGCGGGGACGATGAAGCCCTCTACCCCGTCGCGGACCACGGAGCCGGTCTCTTCGGTGGTAATGACGGGCAGGCCGCAGGCGAGGGCCTCGTAGACGCTCTTTGCGGAACCCTCACGGTGGGAGGGAAGAACGTAGAGGTGGTTGGCGGGCAGCTCGGCGGTGAGGTCAACGAAGCCGTGGAGGACGATGTGCCGGCGATCGAGTTCGATGAGCTGGGAACGCACCTCGGGGTAGACGCGGCCGTAGAGGTGGAGTTCGGCGTGAGGCGCGGAGTCGGGCGCGGCCATGAGGGCGTCCCACGCCTGAAGGAGCTCGGGGATACCCTTGCGCGCGGAGAGTTGCCCGGTGAACGCAACGCGCAGCGGGGCAGGGCCTTTCGCGCCGGAGGTGGTAGCACCGGGGGTGGCAGCGCCGGAGGTGGTAGCGCCGGTTGGATCCAGGCGGGCGGGCCAGTCGGGTGCGGGCTGGAACAGCTCCACGTCGACCCCGAACGGCACCTGGAAGATGCGTGAGGGATCGACGCCCCAGCGCGTGAGTCCCTCTGCCACAACCGGCGAGGGGGCGAGGAAGTAATCAAACCCCGCGAAACGGTGTTGTACCTGTTCCTGGTCGGGGGTCATGGAGGTGTCGTAGAGGGTGACCAGGCCGGGAACGCGCTGGCGCAGACGGGCGAGTTCCGCGGACACCGCAACCCAGCTGTGGACCAGACGCAGTCGGGAAGGGTTTGTGGCGAGAAGGCCGCGCTCCACGGAGCGGTGGAAGGCGCGATCGCGGATGGTTTTGTGGGGAAAGCCGTGCCAGAGATAGAGCTGCAGCGCTGCAAGGGCCTTGCTGCCGAGCGATCCGAGGCCGCAGCGACGCACCGGAAACTCCCGGGCGGCGGCAGCGTCGCTTCCGCGGGCGAAGACGAGAAGGTCATCGGGGCGGAAGCCGTCCGCAGCCGACGGCGATCCTGGCTCCGACGCACCGGTCTGTGCCGCCCAGGCGCGTGCGATATGCCAGGCGCGGGCCCCCATGGTGTTGCGGATGCCGAAGTCATTGTTGACGATCTGAATGATTCGCGGAGCGGCCGAATCGCGATGCGCGGACCAGCCGGCGGTCCTGGTACTCATACGTGGCTGGGATTGTGCGTGATGCCCGGCCGGGTTGCAAGTACCCGATCGAGCACTGCGGTGGCGCACGCGACGTGGTGGTCAAAGCCGAAGGCGGTTCGGGCGTGGTTGATGGCGGCAGCGCTCATGGCACGGTAGGCGGCCGGGTCCGCGGCGACGGCGCGGATGGCGGAGGCAAGGTCCTGGGGATCGAGTGCGAGGGGAGAGCCCACCTCATCGCGCCTGGGAAAGTAGACCAGGGGTGGGACGTCTGCCACATTGGCGGTGAACTCGGCGTAGCGGGACAGCGGCATGCGCGGTTCGATTGCCATTCCCGTCCTGCCCGCGCTGATGGTCTCCGGCAGGCCATCCACGCCGCTTACCAGGGCGGGCACGCCGTTTCCCTGCGCTTCCACGCTGACCAGTCCGAAGGGCTCGCGAAGCGACGGACAGACGAAGAGATCGATGTCGCGGTAGAAGGCTGCCACATCAGAGACCAGGCCGTGAAAGACCACCCGGGAGTCAACGCCGAGGCGTTGGGCAAGGGCTCGCAGGAACTGCTCTTCGGAGCCTGTTCCCGCGATGTGCAGTTCCACGTTGAGATCGGAGGCAAGGCGGGCAACGGCTGCCACGGCGATTCCCGCCCCCTTCAACGGAATGAGGCGTCCGACGAAGCCGAGGCGAATCGGCTGGCCGTCCGGAAGGTCCCGGGGAGTAACGTCGTGCGCGAGTGCATCGGGACGGACCGCGTTCAGGCAGATATCGATCCGGGACTCCACCTTCCAGCGCAGCTGCAGCATGCGCCGGGCCGCGTGGCTGTTGCAGAGGATGGCGTCGGCCATGGCAAAGCCGCGGGTGACCGACGGCGAGGGCGAGCGAAGCCAGGAGACGCCGCGGTCCCACACCACGACGCGGGCACCGAGGGCGCGGGCGATGCGGACAAAACCCGGTCTGGGTCGGATGCTCCAGAGCAGTACCACGTGGGGTCGAAGGCGCGCCACCGTGAGAACCGTCTGCAGACCGCGGCGCACACGGTCTGCAAGCGGGCGGAACCGTCCTGCCCCACCCCGCCGACCCTGCTGGGCCACGCGGCGGTTGCCATCGAGCAGGGTTCCGCCGCACGCCCCGACCCTCCCGGCCCAGGAGTCAAGAACGGGCCCCGCGCCGACGTTCTGCACCGACGCACGATAGCGCTCGGCGAACCGCGGATGGGCTATGGTGTTTACAAACGATGCCTGAATGCCGCCGACGAGGGAGAGATCTACGAGGTGGAGAATATGTGGTTTCATGGCGGGAGGATGTGGAACCGGTAGATGGTATCCGCGTCCAGCGCGAAGCTGGTGTGCTGCACAGCAAATGACATGCCTTCATTATGTGTGGTACGTCTGGGTGCGTCAAATGGCAACGGAACGACCCTGGTTGGAAGCGAACTACCCGACGAACCAGTTTTTTACGTAGAGGTCGGGGATGGCGCGGAAGTCTGTCGTGTTCCGCGGGACTCGGCGTCGGCACGCATGGATGCGTGTATGGAAGCGGCGGTTGCGCCGTATTCCACCACCGGAATCGATGGCGAGACTACGTCGTAGAGATAGGAGCGGAGGTCCCCGGAGGGATCACCGCAGTCGGCATCGGCGATGCCGTCTTCCGAAAACCGGTTACGAAACCATTCGTACCGGCTCGAAAACCTTGGCCCGTCCCCGCTCAGGCGGTGAAAGGACTCGCTGGAGACGATGACCACTGCAGGCTTCCCGTGTCGGGTCAGCTCGATGGGCGTGCCCGATTCTACCCGGTGAACCACCGCCGAGAGGCGGTTCTTGGCGTCAAACAACCGCATTTGTTTCATCGGGAGCACCTCGAAGTGAGCAGAGCATACCGCATATATGGCTATTTATTCATAATTATAGCTACATTCAGGCTGCCCGCCACGAAGACGAAGCCAGCTCCCCGAGGCGATCGAGGTAGCGGGCGTGGGGTCCTTGTGCCTCATTTCGGCTGCGAAATCGCCGCGCGGAGGCGCGGGGGTGAGCCGCTCGATAGCTGAACCGTTGCGACTCTGGATACGGGCCGATTCGGCGCCCAACCGGTAGGCGCGCCTGGGAGCGAAGCGCCCTCGGTACGGTGAGCGTACCTATCATTGCAATAACCGGACACTTATGTCATTTTATTGCAATGAAGTTCGAGGAGTTCCTGAAACGGGTGCCGCCGGACGGGGTGTT
>REDM01000275.1 GCA_007693485.1 Spirochaetaceae bacterium | reverse complement strand
GATTCGGGCATCCAGCAGGGAAGCACCATCCCCAGCGACTTTGACTCCATGGTTGCCAAGATCATCGCCTCGGGACGCGACCGGCGTGAGGCGATCGCCCGGTTGAAGCGCGCACTCACCGAGATGCGCATCCGCATCGAGGGAGGCACTACAAACCGCGCATTCGTGCTTCGCCTGCTCGATACGCCGGAGGTGGCCGCAGGCGGCGTGAGTACGCGGTTTGTGGAGAGCCTGCTCGCGCGCGACGAAGAGGTCATCCCCCGCGGACACTGGGACGTTGCCCTGCTCGCCTGTGCGGTCTCACGCTACCTTGACGCCAAGTCCGACGAGCTGATCAACTTCCGACAACAGCTGAACGCCGCGGGACACCCGCGGGAAGTGCCGCCCGCCCGCGGTCACTCGGTGACCCTGAGCGCCGCCGGGCTTCCCTACCCCTTCCTCGTGCAGGAGGTGGGCGCCCATCACTACCACGTTTCGTGCGGCGACGATCAGGTTGCCGTTACCTTTCACCGGCGCGATCACGAGGCGGTCCTGGGATACGCGGGAACGCGCCACCGCATTCAGATTATCCGCCGTGGCGACACGCTGCAGTGTGAGGTCGGAGCCGTCCCCTACTCCATCGACATCGAATCGTCCGGCTTTGTCCGTGCGCCGTCGCCTTCCATTGTGCTCGCGGTGCACGCCCAGCCGGGAACCCGCGTGGAAAAGGGCGATCTCATCCTGTCGCTCGAAGCGATGAAGATGGAGATGCTGGTCACCGCGCCCGAGCCCGGAATCATTCGCGAAATCCTGGTGAAGACCGGTGAGCAGGTGGCCGCCGGACAGCCGCTGGCCCAGATCGAAACCGGAGACGAGGCCGACTCCGTCGACGCGGCGCCGGTGCCCACCCACGCCCCGGTGCGATTCACCCGGACCGACTTTGACCCCGATCGCGCCGAGTGGGACCGCCTGGCACGGGAGTACCGGGCGGTTTTTCTGGGATACGATCACGGTGACAGCACGGTGATGGATCGACTGGTCGCCTTCGTTGAGCGCGTCCCCAACTATCGCGCCATGCTCCTTCCGCTCCTCCTGGAGGCCACGTCGATCTACCCGGTGGTGGAAGCGCTCTTCTCCACCGCACCCCTCCACGGCGAGGGATTGGCTCGGGCGGCAACCGCGGGGGAGCTCCTGACGCACTTTTTCCGCCGGGAGGTCGACAAGGAGAAGGGACTTCCCGAACCGTTTCTTCACACTCTGCGCGAGGCGCTGGTGTGGTACCCGGAGATCGCCGACAGTGACGGCGACGCCGAAAAGGGCGTGCTCCTGCGGCTCTACCAGTCGCACGCCAACAACGCGCAGAAGCAGACCCTGCTGCAGCGATCACTCTTTCTGCTGGAGGAGTTCGCAATTGACAAGGAGCAGCACCCCGCCCTCGCCAATCGCCTCGATCAGATTGCGCGTCTCTCGCAGATTGATTCTCCGTCGCTCGCCGACTCGGCGATTCACGCACGGTACATGCTCATCGATCGCGCGATCCTGCAAAACCTGCGAAGCGAAAAGCGATCGAAGGTCGACCGCGTCCTCGAGCTGATGCAGCAGTACCGCGACAACCCCACCATGCTCGGACGGCTGCGCGACAACATCGAGGACGCCGGTCACTACGTACTGCCGGACCTGGCGCTCGCCGCTATCGGGAAGGATGCGGTCAAGGCCGATACCGCTCTCGAGGCCCTTGGGCGCCGCTTCAGCCGGGATCGCCGCTACCTCGAGCAGCAGAGGGTGAAGAGCGATCACGGTGCCATCGCGATGGTTCGCGCAACAAACGACGCCGGTCGCATCGACACCGTCATCGCCGTGGGGACCGTGGCCAAAGCGTCCGGACTCCTTGCGGATGTGAAGGCCGCCGGCGACGCCGCCGAGGCGGTCATCCTGCTGATCGCGCAGAAGACGGCCGCGTGGGAGAAACTGGATGTCACGGTACTGCCCCACCCGCTCGTGAGCGTTGGCATGCTCACCGCGGAAGGGGCACAGTCGTTTCGCACCTACACCACCGAGGGAGATCAGCCGTCGGGCGCAACACAACTGACCGAGCGCCCCGAGCTTCGCGACATGAACCCGCTGCAGTTCCGCGAGTTGCGGGTCGCGCGGTTTGCCAACTTCGCGGTGAAGCAGATCCATCATGCTGATTCGGTATGGGTCCTGCAGGCAGTGGCGAGCGCCAACCCCAGGGACGAGCGCCTTTTTGCGCTGGTCGACGTGCCCACCGCGCGGCTGGAGCTGGACGGGGACGGGCGAATCCGCCGCATGGTTGCGCTGGAGAAGGTCTTCATGGACGCGGTCTACGCGATGCGGGCCGAACAGGCGCAGCGGAAGCGGCGGCTCTACTGGAACCGGCTTATCATCAACATCCGAAGCGTCTTCAACGCCTCCATCGATCAGATCCGCGAATACGCCGGCGTGCTCGCCGCTCGCTTGTCGGACCTTGGTATTGAGAAGCTGGTGATCTACTCGCGCCGGCCGAGCCCGTCATCCGGCCGCATCGAGGAAGTCGAGATGCTCTTCGAGAATATCTCGGGGACCAACTTCACCCTGCAGGGGCGCACCCCGTCGGCCGACCTGCTTGAGCCAATGGACGACTACGTGGACAAGGTGGTTCGCGCGCGGCAGCGCGGCACCGTCTATCCCTACGAGATCATCAAGATGATCACCCGCTCCGGCTACCCGGTCTATGAGACCTTTCCTCGCGGTGATTTTGAAGAGTTTGACGTGGAGATCGACGGTCCGCAGACCCGGGCAATTTCGGTGAAGGGCCGACCCTACGGACGCAACAGCGGCAACATCGTCTTTGGCATCATCGGGAACCACCTTTCCGGAGAGAAGAAGCCGGTACGCCGGGTGATCATTCTCTCCGACAGCACGGTTGATCTGGGATCTCTGGCTGAGGACGAATGCCGGCGTATCAACGCCGCCCTCGACCTCGCCACAGAGCGCTCGATTCCCGTGGAGTGGCTTCCCATCTCCGCCGGCGCCCGCATCGACATGGAGAGCGGCACCGAAAACCTCGACTGGACCGCGGCCACCCTGCGCCGCATCATCGAGTTCACCCAGGCGGGCGGTGAGATCAACGTGATTGTTGCCGGCATCAACGTGGGCGCCCAGTCCTACTGGAACGCCGAGGCAACCATGCTGATGCATACGCGCGGGCTGCTGATCATGACCGATGAGGCATCCATGCTGCTCACCGGAAAGAAGGCGCTCGACTTCTCCGGCAGCGTGTCGGCCGAGAACAACGTGGGCATTGGCGGATTGAGTCGCATCATGGGACCAAACGGTCAGGCACAACTCGGTGCGCGCAACCTCTACGAGGCCTACACCCTGCTGCTTCGCCACTACTCGCTGACCTACATCCATCCCGGTGCGCAGCGGCCCGAACGCCGGATCACCACCGACCCCGCCAACCGCGACGCGGGTGCCGCCCCGTATCGCGACACCCTCGGGCAGGGGTTCACCACCGTGGGAGATATCTTCAGTCGAACGCTCAACCCGGACCGCAAGAAACCCTTCGACATGCGCCAGGTGATGCGCGCGGTGATCGACCAGGACGCCGATACCCTGGAGCGCTGGGGTGGGATGCAGGATGCGGAGACCTCCATCGTCTGGGAGGCGCGCCTCGGTGGCCACGCGGTGGGCCTCATCGGTATCGAGAGCCGGTCGCTGACGCGGATCGGCGAAGTGCCCTACGACGGCCCCGAATCCTGGACCGGCGGCACGCTCTTCCCGGTATCTTCCAAGAAGACCGCCCGCGCCATCAACGCCTTCAGCGGACGGCTGCCGGTGGTGGTGCTTGCCAATCTCTCCGGCTTCGACGGATCACCCGAATCGCTTCGCAAGCTGCAGCTCGAGTACGGCGCCGAGATCGGCCGCGCGGTGGTGAACTTTCGTGGGCCAATTGTGTTTGTGGTGACCGCCCGGTATCACGGCGGCGCCTACGTGGTCTTTTCCAAAACACTCAACCCGTCGCTGCACGCCGTAGCGCTCGAAGGCTCGTTTGCCTCGGTCATCGGTGGAGCTCCCGCCGCCGCGGTGGTCTTTCCCGGCGTGGTTCGCAAGGAGACCTTCGGCGATTCGCGGGTAGTGGACGCGCAGCAGAAACTGCGCAAACCCGGCGGACTGTCTCAGAAAGAGTTTGACGACATTGTGCAGGAGGTTCAGGCCGAAAAGCAGGCAGCCCTCGCCGCCCGGTTTGACGCGGTGCACTCGGTGGAGCGCGCCAAACAGGTGGGATCCATCGATGAGATTGTCACCACGGCCAACCTGCGCCCCTATCTGATTCAGCGCATCGAGGCGGCTCAGGCGCGAAGCGAACCCCAGACCGGCTCGAGCTGAATCGCGGCCTGCTCGGCGAGCTCTTCGACCACCGAATCCACAAGGCGCCCCGCGGGTGCCCCGTGCCCGGCAGGCGCAGGGCGCGCCGCCGGTGCCGCGGCGCCTGCCTCCGGGAACCCGGGCTCCGGGACCACCATCGCGGCGATGGTTTCGCGCAATCCCGACTCAAGCCCCGCGAGGCTATACCCGCCTTCCAGCACCGCAACCAGGCGCCCCTCTGCGCTGCGTTCGGCCACCGACACCAGCCGCTCGGTCATGGCGGCAAAGGCGCCCGAGGTGAGAAGCATCGATCCCAGCGGATCCCGCTCGTGGGCGTCGTAGCCGGCGGACACCAGTACCAGCTGCGGCGCAAACCGGTCGAGCAGCGGCACGATCACGGAATCAAACAGGTAGAGGTAGTCGTTGTCGGTTCGACCCGCGGAGAGCGGAAGGTTGAGCGAGAAGCCCACCCCGGCGTCGCTGCCGGTCTCTTCCAGACGACCGGTGCCGGGGAAGAGCGGATACTGGTGCAGCGAGACAAAGAGCACGCCCGGATCGGCGGCAAAGTGGTGCATGGTGCCGTTGCCGTGGTGGACGTCCCAGTCGACAATGGCCACCCTCTCGAGACCGTGCGCATGGCGGGCGTGTTCGGCGGCAACCGCAACGTTGTTGAAGAAACAGAACCCCATCGTGCGATCGCGCTCGGCGTGATGTCCCGGAGGCCGGGTGGCCACGAAGGCGCGCCGTGCATCGCCGGCGCAGACCGCATCAACGGCGGCACAGGCGCTTCCCGCAGCGCGCAGGGCGGCGGCAAAGCTGTGCCGGTTGGCCGCGGTATCGGCGTCAAAGACCGTCACCTCGCGGCCGGCGCTTGCGCGCACGGCGTCGAGGTGGCCGGCGGTATGCACCCGCAGAATCTGCTCGTCGGACGCATCACGGCCGGACAGAATGGTAATGCCGGGTTCGCCCACCAGATCGGCCAGAACCGTAGAAACCGAATCCATGCGCTCGGGACGCTCGGGGTGGCCAACCCCCGCGGAGTGCTCGCGACAGACCGGATCGGTATAGATACGTACAGGCTGCATGGGCGCCACTCTACCACCGAAGCGTGCCGGTTGTCTCTGTGACCAGGTATGAGTACCTTACTGAACATTGGCATTGCGTACACGACGCCGAACGTACCGAGGAGCATCCCTGCATGATACAGCAACCCATCACCGACCCCGCCGTGGAAGAACTTTATAGCCTTCTCCCGGAGGACCGCGTCGACAGCTTCCTGCTTGCCAACGGAGCGTACCGCGGCGCCCTGCTGCACGGAACCCGCATGGTCAACGAAGCACGAACCAACCACGACCTCGGCCTGATCGAGACCCTGATCCTCGGTCACGCCTACCTCGCTGCCGGACTCCTGTCAACCAACGTAAAAGGGAATGACCGGATTTCCGTGGAGGTCAGCTGTGACGGTCCGGTTTCCGGACTCTTCGTGGAGGCAACCGCCGCGGGAACGGTCCGAGGCTACCTGAAGCAGAACCCCATCCCGCTGGAAACCGAGCCGACGTCGCTCGACCCCCGGCAGTTCTTTGGCTCCGGCACCCTCGCCGTGACCAAGACCCTCGAACGTTCGCGGCAACCCTTCACGGGGCGGATCACGATGCAGTACGGAAGCCTGGCGCAGGACCTGGCCGCCTATTTTGCGGTGT
>REDM01000104.1 GCA_007693485.1 Spirochaetaceae bacterium | reverse complement strand
TCACTGCGCTCTCAGCAGCTCCTCCACCGCCGCGCAGGCCGGCTCCAGGGCCAGACCGATGTGGTCGTCGGGATCGTTTGGGTCGCCCGGAACGGGAATCGTGACCACGTTGGCGTCCGTGGGGATCATGCTGCGATACCGGGAGGCCAAACCGTCAGGGTCGCTCCCGGCCGATCCTTCCATGATGAGATAGAGATCGTAACCGCCTTGCCGTTCCGCCGCGAGCCGGTCGGCAGCCTCGCCGTGCTGGACCCTCCACTGCAGGGCGAGCTGCGTGGGATCGGTGGTGACAAAGAGCAGGCGATCGGCCTGGCGCGCGAGGGCCCCTTCTGAAGCGGCCTGCGCGCGCATCAGAAGGGGCAGGTCGGCCTCCTGCGGTGGACGGTCCATGTGATCCTGCCAGAATCGCGCGTAGTCTCCCGAATAGATGGTTTTGAAGTGCTGCGAGAGGGCACGGCCGAGGGCAACGCGCCGGCGCACGTCGGCACCCGCGATACAGACTCGGCGCACGAAGAAGGGGCGCACCGGTTCGGGAAGATAGTCCCAGTAGGTCATTGGCGCGGCGCGAACCGCGGTGGCCGAGACGGGGAAGAGCGAGCGCGACGGGTCAACGGGGACAAACCTGGCACCCAGTTCCCGCGCAAGGTCAAATCCGTAGTGCTCCGAGGCAAACACGTAGTCAACTCCGTGCGGCATGTGTTCGGCCAGGGCGCGCGCCCAGATCGCCGTTGCTCCCGGCTGGTTTTTGTTTGCATTCGGGTTCTCTTCGGTGATGTGAACCAGGCGGACCGTGGGAAAGATTTCCTGCATCCACTGCAGGCGCAGCGTGCCGGGAATGGGATCGGGCGGCAGCGAGCAGAGGAAAACCGTCAGCTCGTCGGCAATATGCCTGCCAAAGTCGATCAGATAGCGGTGTCCGTTGTGCGGCGGCATGAAGCGGCCGAGGATGACCCCGCGGGTTGTGGTGCTCATTATCTATTAGATACCGCAAACCGACGCAACTGTCAAAAGCACCAGGTGGCGTTGCGCGGAAGGGGTGCGGTGGTATAGTGTGGTGACACAACCTGCACAAACGGAGGACCGCCGTGGCTGAAATCCCTCTTGTTCTCGGATTTGATCTGGGCGGAACGAAGATGCTTGCCGCTGTGGTTGGCGGGGATTTCAGCGTCCGCGGTCGGGCAAAGCAGAAGACCGGAACCGAGCGGGGAAACGATGCGGTGTTCGCCGGAATTGTTGATACCATTGAGCAGGCGATCACCAACGCCGGCTGCGGACTCTCCGACATCGCGGGTGTTGGCATCGCCTGTCCGGGCCCCATCGATATGCGCGCCGGCGTGGTGCTGGAGACGCCCAACCTCGATCTGCGCGACTTTGCGCTGCGAGACCGGCTCACAAAGAAGCTCGGGGTACCGGTTGTTCTGGAAAACGATGTGAACGCCGGTGTCTACGGCGAGTATGTCGCCGGGGCGGGACGGGGCTTTCGCCACATTGTGGGGCTTTTCCCCGGCACCGGTATTGGCGGCGGGCTCATCCTGGATGGAAAACTTTACCGCGGCGCGCGCGGCGGTGCCGGCGAAATTGGCCATATGGTCGTGCAGGTGGACGGGAGACGGTGCGGTTGCGGGCGCTTTGGCTGCCTGGAGGCGGTGGCATCCCGGTCCGCGCTCGCCAAAGATCTGGTGGCGCTGGCCGCCAACGGCGAAGCGCCGATCATCCGCGAGAAAGCCGGCACCGATTTCCTGGCCATCAAGAGCGGGACCATCGCCAAGGCAATGGAGGCGGGTGAAGCGGCGGTGACCGAGCTGGTCATGCGATCCGCGCGATTTCTGGGAATCGGGATGGGAAACTGCGTGAACGTCTTCGATCCGGAGTTGATCATCCTCGGCGGGGGCATGGTGGAGAGATTCGGCACGCAGTATCTCGCGGTTGCCACCGAATCGATGCGAGAAACCGGTATGAAGCGCATGGTGGAGCACGTGAAGGTCAAAGCTGCCGAACTTGGTGATGACGCCGCGGTCATTGGCGCGGCGGCGTTGCTGCGCGAGTCCTTCGCGCGGGAGTCCTCCCGGTGAGCACCGCGGAAACAGGGGGAGCGACCGCGAAACCAGGGCCCGATCGCCGGCCGGTTGCCGTGATCGATATGGGAAGCTCCGCCATTCGTCTGGTGGTGGCCGAGGTTGATACGGAGGGGTCGTGGCAACGGCTCGACCGAGCTGAGCGCCCGGTCCCGCTGGGCAAAGACGTCTTTCTGTCAGGGCAACTGGGCCCGGAGACCGTTCGTCAGGCGGTCAAGATCCTGGCAGGGTTTCGGGAACTCATCCGGGGCTGGCAGATTCCCGAGAGCAACGTCCGCGTTATTGCCACCAGCGCCATTCGCGAAGCACGCAACCGGGATACCTTCATTGATCGGGTGTTCACGCGGACGGGGTTTCGCGTAGAGATTGTCGAGGGTATCGAAGAGAACCATCTGACCTACCTCGCAGTGCAACACACCCTTCGCGCGCAGAAGCAGAAGTTTGCCCGCTCCAGCACCATGATTCTGGAAGTTGGTGGGGGTACAACGGAACTGATGCTGCTGAAGCAGGGGAAGGTTGTGGCTGCCCACAGTTTGCGGCTGGGGACGGTACGCATCGAGCAGCAGGTGCTTGCAACCGGAGAACTTGGGGCGCAGATGCGCGAGTACCTGCGCGAGAGTGTCCACGTTACCACCGAGATTCTTGACGCCGAGCTCCCGCTGAAGAAGGTGCGCCTCTTTCTGGCAGTGGGCGGTGATGCCCGGCTCGCCGCGATAGCGGCCGGCAGCACAAAGGATAACCGGTTCGCGGTCATCCGCAAGGCTGACTTCGAAGCCTTGCTCGAGCGTCTGCAGAAGATGAGCCGCGACGAGATCGTGCGCGAGTTGGGAATCACGTACAACGAGGCCGACGGCCTGGTTCCGGCGCTCTTCATTTACAAGCTCTTTCTCGATGCAACCAGCGCGACCGAGATGGTTGTACCCGACGTCAGTATCCGCGAGGGTGTTCTGGTTGAGTTTGCCACCGGGACCGACCCGGCGGTGGAGCGGGAGCTCTATTCGCAGGTTGTCGCGTCGGCCATGAGTCTGGGGCGCAAGTACCACTTCGACGAGCAGCACGCGGTGCACGTATCCCGGCTGTCGCTGCAGCTCTTCGATCAGCTGCAAAGCGAGCACGGCATGGATGAGCACTCGCGGATGGTTCTGGAGGTGGCTGCGATCCTGCACGATATCGGGAACTACATCCGCAGCTCCGGTCACCACAAACACGGGCAGTACATCGTCGCAAACTCCGAGATCTTCGGCCTCTCCCGCCCGGATATTCTGGTGGTCTCGCATCTGGTTCGCTATCACCGTAAGGCGCTTCCGAGCGCCTCGCACCTGAGCTACGCGGCGCTGAGACGGGAAAATCGGGTTCGGGTGTTGAAACTCGCCGCCATTCTGCGTGTGGCCGACGCGCTGGACCGTGGCCATTCGCAGCGCATTGCCAGTGTTCGGGTGGAGCGGCAGGAGGAGAACCTTCTGCTGCACTGCGAACACCGCGGAGACATCACCATTTCGCGCAACGGAATGGCCCACAAGGCAAACCTGTTTGAAGACGTGTTTGGATACAAGGTGTACGTGGTGTAGTCATGGCGAAGAAGAAAAAGCATCCGCGCTATTTCAATCGGGATCTCAGCTGGCTTGAGTTCAACGAACGGGTACTTCAGGAAGCCGAAAACGATCAACTGCCGTTGCTGGAACGGCTGAAGTTTCTCTGTATCGTCACGTCCAATTTTGACGAGTTCTACATGGTGCGAGTGGCCACCATCAAACGCCAGCTGAAACTGGGAGCCCCATCGCGCGATCCCTCCGGGCTGGCGCCCGCCCAGCTGCTGGAGCAGATCAACGAGCGCGTTCGTGGGCTGGTGCGCCGAAAGTACAGCTGCCTCCTCGAGCAGGTCATGCCACAACTTGCGCGCGAAGGAATTGTACTGGTGAATGCGGCACAGTGGAGTGCTACCCAGCGTGCGGCGCTTCGGGAGCGGTTTGAGAACGAGATTTTTCCGGTGCTGACCCCAGTCCGTCGGAGGCCCGAGCAGGGGCTTCCCTACTCGGGTAACATGCGTCTCCATACCGCATTTCTTCTGGAGCCGGGAAGTGAGCCGCCCTTTGCCGCCGATCCCGGATCGTCGTTGGTCTCGTCGCCGGCTGCGGCCTCATCACAAACCGCCGCTCAATCGGCACCCGACGGCCAGGCCGCGCTTCTGCTTGCCATCGTTCAGATTCCCAATACGCTCGATCGGGTGGTTACCATGCCCGACGATCGTGGAGCGTTTACCTTCACCTTTCTGGAGCAGGTCATCGAACAAAACGCCGACCTCCTCTTTCCCGGTTACCGGGTGCGAGAATCGGCGGTGTTCCGCGTGACGCGCGATGCGGACTTTGGGGTGGATGAAGAGCGGGACGAAGATTTTGTTGAAGCGATGGAGCAGGTCCTCGAACACCGGGCGCGCTCGACTGCGGTTCGGCTGTCGGTGAACCGCCGGGCTTCCGGCGGCCAGATCCCCGAGATTCTGCGAACCGCTCTGGATCTCACGGAGCACGAACTCTTTTTCAAGGACGATCCGCTCGACCTCGGAAACCTCATGAGTCTGACCGCGGTTCCCGGGTTTGATCATCTGCGCCATCCTCGGTGGCTCGCCCGATCATCACGGTTCTTTCTTGATGAAACTCCGATCTGGGACGTTCTGAAGCGGCAGGACGTGTTGCTCCATCACCCCTTCGTCTCGTTTGATCCGGTGGTTCAGCTGTTGAGGGAGGCGGCAGCAGATCCTCACGTCCTGGCCATAAAAATGACCCTCTACCGCACCAGCGGTGATTCAGCGATCATCTCCGCTCTCGAGCAGGCCGCGGAGAACGGCAAGCAAGTGACCGCTTTGGTGGAGATCAAGGCGCGATTTGATGAGCAGCGTAACATTACCTGGGCCGAGCGGTTGGAGCGCGCCGGCGCCATTGTGGTTCACGGGATCGCCCACCTCAAGGTGCACGCCAAGGCGATGCTGATAGTCCGCCGCGAGGCCAACGGCGTGCAGCGGTACCTGCACGTTGGAACGGGAAACTACAACGAGAGCACCGCCCGTCTCTACACGGATGTCAGTCTCCTCACCACTCGTGAGGATCTTGCGTACGAGGTGGGGCTCTTCTTCAATGCGATAACCGGTTACTCCGCCATTCCCGTTTTGAACAAACTCGCCATGGCGCCGACCAGTCTCAAGCGCCGGTTGATCACCCTCATCGAGCGAGAGGCGATGCAGTCGAGCAAGGACGCTCCCGGTCGCATCATCGCAAAGCTCAATTCGCTGGCTGATCCAGAAATCATCGATGCACTGTACAAGGCGTCAAACGCGGGCGTTCGCATTGACCTGAACGTGCGCGGTATCTGTATGCTGGTTCCCGGGGTAGCAGGCCGCAGCGAGAACATTACGGTGGTGAGCGTTGTCGGCCGCTTTCTCGAGCACGCGCGGCTGTTCTGGTTCCAGAACAGCGGATCGCCCGAGGTCTTTCTCTCCAGTGCCGATTGGATGCCTCGGAACCTCGACCGCAGGATTGAGCTCATGGTGCCCATCGAGGACCCCGACCTTGTGGAGGAAGCGCATCAGATTCTGTTGACCTATTTTCGCGATACCGGACAGGCGCACGTTCTTCGTTCCGACGGACGCTACCAGCGAAAAGAACCAAAGGGTGGCGGTACGCCCTTTGTCGCCCAGCACGCCCTCTGTGAACGCGCGGTCGCAGAATCAGAACAGCCGGTGTTTGCAGAAAAGAAGGAGTTCGCGGTTCGTCGGCGGCCGCCAAGGGCACCGGGATGATCGGCCCGTATTGCTCGATCAACGGTCACCTCGTTCCCACTGCCGACGCAACGATCTCAGTGGACGACGTGAACTTCCAGTACGGCTACGGGGTGTACGAGACGCTCAAGGTGCGCGATGGCGTACTGTTCTTCCCCAACCTGCACGAACAGCGCCTGTTCCACTCGGCCGACATCATCGGTCTGCA
>REDM01000242.1 GCA_007693485.1 Spirochaetaceae bacterium | reverse complement strand
TACATCACCGGAGTCATCCTGCCGGTGGACGGCGGAACGTCCATCGGCTTCTGACCCCGGGAGCCGACGGCACAAGAGAGCCGGCCGAACGAGACAACGGCGGCTCAACCCTGAGCGCTGTTACTCCAAAGGATGCGGAAGGTACCAGACATCGTTCGTCGTTCCCGGGGCTGGCCATTGCTGTTCGCCACCGATCAACCAGAGTCGGTCGTTGTGTGACAGAGCCCGATGCTTGTGCCGTGGGGACCACGACCCGTGGGGCTCGGCGGTCCACGTCTCGCCGTCTTCGCTGGACCACACGTCCCGATACCGCCGAAGACCCGAACTCTGGCCCCCGAACACCCAGATCTTTCCGTCGTGCACGGCCGCTGCGTGACCGGAACGGACCAGCCACTCGGCGTCCGCAGTGGCTGGCGTCCACGTCACGCCGTCGCTGCTCGACCAGACGTCGTTCAGCAGGGTATCGCCCGCTCCGATGCCACCGAGCACCCAGAGTTTGTTCTGGAACACGACACCAACGTGCCCTCTCCGGGGAGACCAGATTTCGCCGGTGGATTCCGTCGTCCACGTTGCTCCGTTGGGGCTGGACCAGACGTCGTTCAGCAGATTGCCTTCGCCGTCGAGACCGCCCATCACCCAGAGCTTTCCGGAGTGCGCCAGCGCAAGGAACTCGGTTCGTGCGCTCCAGGGAGCCTCGTCTGTCGCTCGGGTCCACGCTGCTCCGTTCGTGCTTCGCCACACATCGCGCAGAAACGCTCCGCCGATGACCCAGATCTCTTCGTCGTCGCCCTCGTTTGCGTCATGCACGACGGCGCCGTGCCCCATTCGCCCGGACCAGATCTCACCACCGATTGGCTCAACCTTCGCCCACTCCTCGCCGTCGCTGCTCGACCACACGTCGTTCAACAAACTGCCGTTTATCCCGCCCAGAATCCAGAGCTGGCCACTGTACGACACTACCGCGTGGCCTTCCCGCGCGGGCCAGCCTGCCGCTGCCGTCGCTTGGCGCCACAAGTCGGGGCTGAACACCGCGGTAATGGTCGTATTCCCGTCTATCACAAGATCCAGATCTTCAGACAGCCAACCATCCGCACGTCCGTCCCCGCTCCAGTGGGAGAGAAAATGGCCCTGCTCCGGAGATGCCGTGATCTCGATCTCGTCGCCGGAGCTGTACTCCGCCCTGTCCGGGTTAATCGTGACTGTTCCCTCTCCGACAACCGTCACGGTGAGCGTGTACGTCACGCCTCCGCCGTTGTCGCCGCCGGGGCCGCCTCCGCCGGGGGTTCCGCCGCCCGAACCGCTTTCGCGGGAACCAAACAAGGGAGAACACGATGCCAGTATCGGAAGAAGAACCGAAAGCGCAACGACCAGACGAAACGGCTGCCTGTTCATCGTCGAACACTCCGGATCCGGGGTGCAGATTCCGACACACGGGACGGGGAAGGGCTCGTTCCCCTGTGTCGCAAAAACCGGTCCACTTGAATTATCGATATTTCATATCGTTGTTGTCAAGAATAGATTCTCAGGTCGTGCTTCTCGGGCGGTCGCTCACGCACACAGGCTCACGGAGAACCGCACACGAAATGTCTTGTTCAACAAGACATTTCCCGTATGTACACGCCTTCGTCTTCTCGGCGCCGCCGTTCCACCCTTCCCTCGACGCAGGACCCGGAGTAGAATACCCGGCATGAACCATTCACCAGACGAGAAACCGGACGGCTCCGCGCCGCTCACCGAGGATCAGCGACTATTGGCGCGGCCGACGCAGGGGCAGGCGGCGTTCATCGACTCCGACCCGTGGCGGGTGCTGCGGATCCAGGGCGAGTTTGTCGAGGGGTTTGACCGGCTTGCCACTCTTGGGCCGGCGGTTACGCTCTTTGGGTCAGCCCGCACCACCGAGGATCATCCGTGGTATCAGGCGGCCGTTGAGACCGCCCGGCTTCTCGCCGGCTCGGGCCTGGTGGTGATCACCGGCGGCGGACCCGGCATCATGGAGGCGGGCAATCGTGGAGCCCGCAAAGGGGGCGGGGTGTCGGTTGGGCTTGGGATCGAGCTGCCGTTCGAGCAGGGAATCAATCCCCACGTCGACATCGCGGTGAACTTTCGCTACTTCTTCGTGCGCAAGACCATGCTCGTCAAGTACGCGCAGGCCTTCGTCATTTTCCCGGGCGGATTCGGCACGCTCGACGAGCTGTTCGAGTCAATCACGCTGATCCAGACCGGCAAGGTATCACACTTTCCGATCATCCTGTTTGGCTCCGAGTACTGGGGAGGCCTGCTCGACTGGGTTCGAAACTCCATGCTCCCCCACGGCAACATCTCGGCCCACGACCTGGACCTCATCACGGTGAGCGACTCTCCAGAGGAGGTGCGGGACATAGTGGTTGAGGCGATCGCCGACGGCAAGACGCTGGAGGAGCGGGAAGCGGCAGCGCGGCGCGCCACGCGGGAGGCGTACCGGCGCCGGTAGCGGCGGCTCCCTCAAATGGGAAACTCCAGCACGCTGGTTGTCCCGTCGTCAGACTCGATCGAGAAGTGGCCTCCAAGCTGTTCGGTGAGCATGCTCACCAGCGCGTGGCCAAATCCCTTCGCCGTGCCGATGTTGTAGTGCTCCGGAAGGCCGTTGCCGTCATCCTGCACCGTCAGCGTTGCCCGGTCATGTGCCGTTCTCAGCGAAATGGTGATCAAACCGGCCTCTCGTCCGGCAAACGCGTATTTCATGATATTGGTCAGGAGTTCGTTGATGATGATGCCCACCGGAAACAGTCGGGTTGGGTTGAGCGAAAAGTCCGCGACCTGCTTCTTGACGGTGATCTGTTTGTCTGCGGGAAACACCGCAACCACCGAATCAATCAACCGTTCAACGTAGCACTTTGCGGAGCTTGCTTCGTACTCGCTTCGGATCAGCAGGTTTTCGTAGAGAACGCTCAGCGAGTTCACCCGGGCAATCGCATCCTGGAGAATGGATGTCGCTTCCGGGTTGGTGACCGACTCAGCCTGCGTCGATAAAAGCCCCCGAATTGATGCGATATTGTTCTTGATCCGATGGTGGATCTCCTGCAGCAGCAGCTCCTTGTCCGCCAGCTGTTTCTTGATCTCCTGCTCTGCGGCTCGCCGATCGGTGATGTCAACAAAATTGACCACGGCACCCTCGATCACGTTGTCGGTAGTGCGGTACGGCAGGATCCGCATCGTAAACCAGTCTCCCGATCGGGTCTGAACCTCCGCCGACGTGGGAATCAGCGTGTTCAACACCGCCTGCACGTCTTCGATCATGTGGTCGTAGCCAACCAGGTTCGAGAGAATGTGCCCCACCGGCCGGCCCACATCGCTGGGAATCAGGTTGATCAGCGCGCTCGCAGTTGGGGTGAACCGCAGTATGCGCAGTTGATGGTCCAGAAACACGGTGGCGATACCGGTTCCTGCAAGCAGGTTGTTCATGTCATTGTTGGCTCGCGACAGATCCGTCACCTTGGTCTGCAGCTCGACGTTGACCGTAGCCAGTTCTTCGTTGACCGACTGCAACTCCTCTTTGGAGGTTTCCAGCTCTTCGTTGGAGGATTGCATCTCCTCGTTCATCGACTGCATCTCTTCTACCGATGACATGAGGTCCGCGTTGCTCGCTTCCAACTCTTCGTGCGCCGTACGCAGGTATTCGTCTTTTGCCTTCAGCTCACTGCGGAGTGAGGCCACCAGAGTGTCGTTTGCGACGTGCGACTCATCGGTGACATCGTCGGAGACCGGCCCGTGGTGATCGGGTGCGTTCGGCCTTCCCTCCTCCAGCACAACCAGGAAGAGGGGAGATGAAGATTCCCGGCTGGATTGGCCATCCACCGGGCAGACAGTTACGTCCACCGGGCTGAAGTGGTCGTTGGTCTTGACGCTCAGCCCCCGGACGGAGACCGGCTCGTTGCTGCTGATCGCTTTGTGCACGGCGATTTTCAACTCGGGCTGCAGGCCCTGTCGTGCCATCTTGAACAGGTTATTGGGTCCAGCCTCCCCGGGGGATGGTTCCAGGTAGAGGCCGGTTCGGCCATGAAGGTAGAGAATATCTCCGTGCCGGTCGATCAACGCGCTCGCCGGCGCGAGCTGTTTCAGCAGGGTCTGCTCGGCGATCTCGCGAAATGACACCTTCCTGACCGCCGACTTCTTTCCCGCCGGCGCGGGAAGATCGGACACCATCGGCGGAAGAAAACTCCCCAGTGCCATCCGCGTTCCACGGTGGTGCGCTTCTGCCCGCTGAAATATCTTCGCCTTGCGATCCAGCGCAGAGAACAGGTTGCCAAACTCGCCAACGCTCTCGGAGCTGCCGAGAAACAGAAACCCTCCCGGGTTCAGCGCATAATGAAACAGCGGAATCAGCTTCTTCTGCAGATCCCCGCTCAGATAGATCAACAGATTGCGGCACACAATGAGATCCATTTTGGATAACGGCGGATCCTTGATTACGTTCTGTTCAGAAAATATCAGCGTGTCCCGGACGTTCTTATTGATGCGATACCCCTGGGGGGTGCTTTGTGTTCCGTCCGGCTCGGCGGTAAAATACCGCGCGAGCCGTTCCGTCGTCATATCCGCCGCGATACTTGGCGGATAGGTGCCGGCGCGGGCCACGGCGATTGCCTGCGGATCAATGTCGGTGGCAAACACCTGCAGCATAACCCGCTGGTCCAGCCGCTCAACGGCCTCGTGCAGCAGAATGGCAAGCGAGTACGCTTCCTCGCCGGTCGAACATCCCAACGACCAGACGCGCACAACGCCTTGGTCCGGCTTCTCGGCAAGAAGGCGGGGAACCACCGTCTGCTCCAGCGCGGTGAACGCCTCGTCATCCCGAAAGAACTGCGTCACTCCAATGAGAAGGTCCCGGAACAGCGCCTGCACTTCTTCGTCTTTGTTCTGAAGATACTTGACGTATCCGTCCATCGAATCAATCTGGTTGATGGCCATGCGCCGTTCGATGCGGCGTATGACTGAGTTTGGCTTGTACAGGGAAAAGTCATGGCCGGACTGCCCGCGAAGCAGTACAAACACCTTCTTCAGGTGGTTCTCCATCCCCGGCGTGGCAACGGCGTCCGAGGAGGGAGCGTTGCCAAACGCGCGAGCCGCGTACTCAATCAGCGCCGCCGGCATTTCCTGTGGGGGCAACACGTAGTCAACCAGCCCGGTCGCAATCGCACTGCGGGGCATCCCGTCAAACTCGGTTGAGTCGGGCGACTGCGCCATGACCATGCCACCTTCACCCTTAATCGCCCGTATCCCCAGGGTGCCGTCGCTCGCGGTGCCCGACAGCACGATACCAATGGAGCGATGCCGCTGATCCTGGGCCAGCGACCGGAACAGAAAATCTATCGGAAGCCGCCGCCCCCGTGGGGCCACCGGTTCCAGGAGTTGCAGGCTTCCATTGAGAAAGGCCATATCAAAGCCCGGCGGAATGATGTAGGCACAGTTGGGGTGCACCGTCATGCCATCTTCTACTTCAAAGACCTGCATGCGGGTATACCGCCCGATCAGCTCGCTCAGGACACTCTTGTGGTCGGGTGCCAGGTGCTGTACCAGCACAAAGGCCATTCCCGGGTCGGAATCGGCGGGCATTCCCGAGAAGAACGACTCAAAGGCCGCCAGTCCGCCGGCCGATGCCCCGATGCCGACAATGGGGAATCCGTTTTCAGACACCACCTGCTCCTTTGTGTTCCAATCCATGGTCATTGATGAGTTCCACCGCCACCACACGACAGACCGACTCGCCACAATGGTCCTGTATCAGCGCGGCCTTCAGGATCGCGGGAAACACCGCTCCGTCGGACCGGCGGATTTGCAGGTGGCACATCTGCGGCTGAAGATGTTCGCAGGCGACTTCCGCGGGTGAGAGAAACAGGTTTCGGCGGTAGAGATAGAAACGGTCCTGATCCTCGGGCTGAATGAAGTCGCTGAACGGCCGGTGTATCAGCGACCCACGATCCACCGCCAGCTGCGCCTCGGCCATACAATTGGCTTCCACGATCACCCCGGATTCGTTCAGGGTGAAGTAGCTGACTGGGGCCGTGTTATACAGGGTAACGTACTTGGCTGTCATCGCTTCGAGTTCAATCTTCTGACGCAGCAGTTCCGCGTTCTGCGTCTCCAGCTCGAGTTGATGGGTTTTCAGCGATTCTTCGGTGTTTTTCAACGAGGTGATATCCTGCGAAACAATCTGAACGCCCGTTATCGCGTTGGTTGCGTCGGTCATCCTCACCGCGTTATTCAGCAGCCACATGACGCCCGAGGGCGATTGAACCTGGTCTTCAAACACAAAGGCCTCGTCGTTGCGTGTCGCGGTCTTGATGCGACGGCGCAGAGCGTCTGCGTGATCCGGCGGGAGGACCTCATCGATTGACCGGCCTGTGAAATCGTCTGGATCCCCTTGGAATCGCTCCGCTGCGCGCCGGTTGCACGAAATCACCCTCCCATCGGGTGAGTAGTACACAATTCCCACTCCCGCGTTGTCGTGCAACAGGCGGCGCCGCTGCTCGCTGGCGGTGAGCGCTCGCTTTGCGGCAAACAGCTTGAACGCCATCTTGATCGACGCATCGAGGACCGCAATGCTGGAGTTCTTGACCACGTACCCGTACGAGGTGATCTTCTCGGTTCGCTCCACCACCTCCGGCTCGGTGTGGGCGGAGAGAAACAGCACCGGCAGGTCGTGATCCTTCAGGATTTGCGCCGCGATCTCCGTGCCGTCTTCATCGGCACCCAGATTGATGTCCATCAGGACGAGCTGAATATCGGGCTGGTTCTCGATTGCGGCAATCGCCTGGTCGCCCTTCGTCGCGATCACTACGGCGTACCCGTACTGCTCGAGCTGAGCTTTCGTAGACATGGCAATGATGACTTCGTCTTCAACGAGGAGTATCATGCGCGCGTTTCCGTCGGCCATATCGTGTACCTTTTGGAGCCCCGGCGGGAGAACCCCGCCGGCGCCAAGCCCATTCCTACTGTCGATCGTAGGTTCGCGACAGCCCGTTCTGAGACAGCGTCATCTGTGACTTGTCCGAGTTGAAGCTGTACGAGTGCACTTCGGTGTTGGTATCCGAAGTAGTCGCAATCGTTGTTTTGTTCGACGTCCAGGTCCCGTTGGTAGTCGTGCCAACGCCGAGAATCGAGTCGGTCTGGTTGTAGTCGCCGTTCCCGCGGTATTCGATAACCCGGTCTACACCGAGCACCGACGATTCCCAGGAACCCACAATCGGGTTGAAGACGTTTCCCACGCTCTCGCACCCCGCAAACACCAGCACTGCCAGAATTGCTAAACCAATTATCCGTTTCACTTTTTGCCCCTTCGTCCGAAGACTGTGGGGAAGTTACTCATTCGCGGTGACGCCGTCGGTACGTCACCACACAGAGCGCGCAAGTTGTTTCATGGCGGATGGATCGCGACGCCGTGCTCCATGCACGATGCGGCGATCCAGACGTCATTGATTGGGATGGGTGTGCCACGGCGGCGCAGGCTGCGCTTGATTTCGGCAAACCACTCCGCAGTGGCGTCGGTGACCGGCACGCAGATGGTGCGCGGCTTTTCGCGAAATCGATGGAGAACTCTCCGGTTCTCCAGGTTTCGCGATCCACCGAGAAACCCGTCGTAGAGCTCCCCGATCATCACCGGGGAGAGCAATACCGCTTCACTCGAGGCGAGCAGATCTGCAATGCCGGAATCTCCGGCCATCAGCGCCGTATACGCGTTTGTGTCCAGAAGAATCCGGCTCAATCGCGCCAGTCCTCCGGATCGATCCGGCTTGATTCGTGCTGGCACTCGGCAAACTCGGCTGCCTCCGCCACGGTCCACACGCCGCAAAACTCGCGATAGTCATCGGCGTATGATGCTCCAACCGGCAAGCCCATCTCCCTGGAAAGAATCTCCTTGATGAGCTGGTTCTTGCTCTTGCTTCGCCGGCGTGACTCGTGTGCCAGACGCTCACTCAGAATAGCGTCGATATCGTGAATGGTAATCGATGCCATGATTCTACCTCATGGTTCATTTGAACCAGACTCTGGTTCGGCTGTCAATCAGGAACGATTCAAGCGGTTCGTCGACTACAATAAGCGCGGCTCAGCCGATCGTCCCCCTGCACCAACCAGAGTGCGGCGTGGGTATCGAGAAGCAGACTCACAGTTCTCCGGCCCACTCCGAATCCGGAAGGGTGAGTACCAGGTTGCCCTCACGGGTCTCGATGATCACGGTTTCGCCGGCGAGCGCCGCCCGCCGTACGCGCGGAAATTCTCGAAGAAGCGTACTCACATTCGTTCGCATGTCAAATAATTTGTCAAACAGGCGGCGTGATGTCAAGGGGACTGGTGCGCCGCGCCGCATGCGCCCGAAAAAAAGGTTGACAACGCCACGATTTCAGGTGACAATAAGTTCGCGCTCGAAACTAACCGACATTGAGATGGCAGATTGGATGACACCGGTTGACGGCGTGTATCGCGTAGATAGTTCGCGATAGAAACCAACCAAAAAAGGAGAAGAGTGTATGAAGTCTGTTGTCACAGCACACAAGGAGAATCGTATGAAACGGGGATTCACATTTGGAATCGGGATGGTTCTGGCGCTCGTTCTGATCATCAGTTCGTGCGGTTCCCCGCGGGGTGCGGCCGAACCAACGTTGGAGTTCGATCCGGACCAGACGTACAATCTCACCATGGGCACCTTTGGGGACCTCGAGGCCGCCTACTCGGTCGTGCTCCGGTCCGATCATTTCCGGTCGCGCTTTCCTAACATTAACGTCACCTTTCAGTCGGCCGATTTTGGTGGGCACCACGACCGCCTCACCACTCAGATTGCCGCCGGCGAGCGTACCAACGACATCGAGGCCCTCGAAGTGGCGTTCATTGCGCTCTTCGTGGAACAGGGTGACGCGCTGCTGGACCTGAATCAGCCGCCATTCAACGCGCCTTCGCACATTGCCGACCTGGTAGACTTTGCCGTGGCCCAGGGACAGACGCGAGCCGGAGAGCAGGTTGCCATTCCGGTTGATATCGCCCCGGCGGTGCTCTTCTTCCGCGAGAACCTCGCCCGCGAAGCGGGAGCCAATTTCCGCGATCTGGGCAGCTGGGAGGAGTTCATTCGGGAATCCCGGAAGGTAACCGGGAACGGTCGCTTCGCCGTACCCAACGCTTCCGACGTTGCCCTCATTCCGCTCGCCGGCGGGAAGGGTGGCTGGCTGGATGCGGCGGGGAATGCTCTCGAGCCCCGCGGCAAGTTCATGGAGTCGCTCAACCTGGTGGCTGCGGTGCGCGACGCCGGCATCGACGCCGACCTGAACGCGTGGAGCGGACCCTGGATCGAGTCGTTTGCCAACGGAACCGTTGTGTCCATCCCCAACGGAGCGTGGTGGGGCGGTGCCCTGAGAACGTGGGTTGCACCCGATGTAACCGACTGGCGGGTAACCTATCTGCCGGGCAGGGCGATGTCTTCTCTCGGCGGAACCTACCTCTCCATCCCCGCTTCGGTTCCCGCGGAAAACCGGGCCGCTGCGTGGGAAGTGATCAAGTATCTCACCACCACGGCGGAAGCACAGCTTCTCACCTTCGACACCATCGACGCGTTTCCCGCTCTGACCACAACCTACGACGATCCGGTCATGAGCGAGCCAATTCCGTACTTTGGCAACGAGCCGGTCCGCCAGATCTTCGCCGACGTCGCCCTGAACATGCCGAGTCAGATCGTCAGCGAATACGACCGAACCATTGAGAGCATCTGGGGCTCCATCATTGGTCAGGTGATCGAGGGTGACCTTACCCCCGAGCAGGCGTACGATCTCGCACTCCGCCAGGTCAGATCGCAGATAGACTGATTCATTCGGCCACGCGGGCGCAGCGGTGCTGACTGCTGCGCCCGTCCATGAAAGGAGCTGACAGGTGAAAAAAATGTCAATCAGCGCACCGGAGGCCGTGAAGACAGGTGCGCTCTACGCCTCTCTCGCGGGGCTCGCATTCGTGTTCTTCTTTCCGTTCTACTATATGTTTATCATCGCCTCTCATCCCCGAGAGACGATGTTCCGCACGCCACCCAATCTCTGGTTTGGCGGGGCGCTCTGGGATAACGTTCACCGGCTGATCTTCGTGCAGGAGCAGGTTCCCTTTCTGGTCAACTACGCGAACAGCGTCATGATCGCCGTGCTCACCGTTGTGACTACGCTCTTCTTCTGCACCATGGGCGGATTCGCCCTCGCCAAGTACGACTTCCGGGGGAAGAAGTTCATCTTCGTCTTCATCCTTTCGACCATGGCATTTCCCCCCTTCCTGAACATCATTCCGTTCTACCGGATGATGGTCGCGTTCGGGTGGATCAACCGCTGGCGGGCGCTCATTGTGCCGGGAATGGCCAACGCAATGGGAATCTTTCTCATGCGCCAGTACATGGAAGAATCGATTCCCAACGCACTGCTCGACGCCGCCCGGATCGACGGGTTGAACGAGTTTGGCATTCTGACGCGGGTAGCCTTCCCGCTCGCAAAACCCGGGATGGGGGTGCTGGCGATCATCACCTTCGTGGGCAGCTGGAACAACTTTCTCGGCGCCTTCATTCTGCTGCCGAGGCTGCAAAGCACCACGCTGACCGTCGCCCTGAATACCCTCAACGCCGTCTCATTCGGTGAGTTTGGAATGGTTTACGCAGGAACGGCCATCGCAATTCTGCCGCTGCTCGTGATCTTCTTTCTGGCGTCTCGGCAGTTCATTTCCGGACTCACGTCCGGCAGCGTGAAGGGGTAAGCAATGACAGCAATAACCAGAATGTGGGACAAGATCGGGTTCAACCAAAAGCTGGCGCCCTATGTGTTCGTGAGCCCCTTCTTCATCCTCTTCCTCATCTTCGGCCTCTATCCAATCGGCTACTCGTTCTTCATGTCGCTTTTCGACATGCGGCTGGTGGGGAATCGCGGGTTCGTGGGGCTGGCGAACTACACGCGTCTGTTCACCGTTGACGAGTTCTTCGGCACCGCGGTCATCAATACGGTGATCCTGCTGTTTACCGGTTCGCTGCTGCAACACGTCTTCGCCATTCCCATGGCAATCATCGTGAACAGCCCGCGGGTGATCGGGCGACACACCTTCAAGGCGCTCTTCTTCGCACCCTTCATCACCAGTACCGTCGCAACGGTCATCATCTTTGGCATGGTGTTCGACCACAACTTCGGTCTGCTGAACTGGATCATCGAAAACGTCCTGGGTATGGAGGGGATTCGCTGGACCGCCCGAAGCGGCCCGATCAAGGCCACAATCTCCATCCTCCTGAACTGGCGGTTCATCGGGTTCAACATGGTCATCTACCTGGCCGGGCTGCAGGGGATACCACGCGAACTGTACGAGGCCGCGGCCATCGACGGAGCCGGAACGGTTCAGCAGCACCGGATGATCACGCTCCCGTTGCTGATCCCGATCATCTTCTTTGGGGTAAGTCTCAGCCTCATCGGAGGATTCCAGCTGTTCGACGAGCCCTTCGTGCTCCTGGGCGGCTACGATACGGTCGGCGGGCCCGGACAGGGCGGCCTCACAATCGCCTACTACCTGATGATTCTGGGCTTCAAGAACGGGCGACTGGGGCGGGGTGCGGCGATCGCGTGGGTGCTCTTCTTCATCATCCTCATCGTGACGACGGTCAACCGTCTCATCACCAACCGGTTGCAGAAGAAGTAAGGGGATCATGCACTACTTCGTTCAACAGCAGTATCACAACAAGCCGGCGTTCTCGGGGTTTCTCCCCGGGATCGCCGGGATCCACGGGATTCCCCTCTGGGCGTTCTCCGTGAACCGCGGGCAGGGAATCGCCGGTTTTGGAATCGAGAGCAAGGACGGCTGCATCGGCGAGTTTCAGAGCGCGGCGAAGGCGTACCACGCCGTTCGGGAACACGGGTTTCGCACCTTCATCCGCACCAGCGCTGCGGGAACACCCGTTCTCTACGAGCCGTTCCAGCCGACGAGCGAGCCGATCATCAACGAGTTGCGCCTGGGACTCGATGAACTCTCGCTGGTGGAGGAGAACCGTGCCCTGGGAGTTCGCACCGAGGTTCGGTATCGAACCCTCGCCGGCGCTCCCCTCGCCGGGCTGGTTCGCGAGGTCAGCTTCACCAACATCGGTGAGCGGGAGCTCTCGTTCGAGTTTCTCGATGGACTTCCCTTCGTCGTACCCGCCGGGGTCGACTACAAGGCGCTGACCACCACGCTCACCACCGCGACGGCGTGGATGAAGGTATTCCCCCAAGACGGTCAGGGCGCGCTCTACCGGGTCGGCGCGAGCATGCAGGATACCGCCTCGGTCGAGGTTCAGGATACCGCGCATTTCGCGGTGGGCTATCGCCGCTGCGCGGCAGACGATGGCGGTACCATGGCGGCACTGCGGCTGGTGTACGATCCCGACATCCTGTTCGCGCCGCAGCAGTTCATGCTCGCACCGCAGCGCTTCCTCCAACACGGGCTCGATGGTCTGGCCGTCGACCGCCAGATTCGCGAGGGTAAGCAGCACTGCGCCTTTTTTGGTGATTCGCTCACGCTCACTGCCGGGGCGTCCGCTGAGTACATCGAACTCTACGGCGGCGGTGCCGGGGAACCGCTGATTCATCATTTCCTTAGTTGGTTTCGAGAAGAAACCAACGCGCGTTCGCTGCTTGAAGCGAGTTCCGAGGTCACGGCCGGAATTACCCAAAACGCCTCGATCAAAACCGGCCATCCGGTATTCAACGCGTACTGCCGGCAGAACTTCCTGGACAATGTCCTTCGCGGCGGCTTTCCGCACGTGGAGCCCAATGCCAACGATCCCGCGGGTGCGACGGGTGGTGCCGGCACCTATATCCCGGTCTTCTCCCGCAAACACGGGGACCTGGAGCGCGACTACAACTGGTTCGTCATTCCCCCTGAGTACTACTCCCAGGGCTGGGGAAACTACCGCGACGTCAACCAGAACCGCCGATCAGACATCTTCTTCGTACCCGCCGTGGGCGAAGAGATCATCAGGGAGTTTGTCAGCCTCATCCAGACCGACGGATACAACCCACTCATCGTGCAGGGCCGAACCTTCCGCCTGTCGGATGGTGGGCTCGCCGGGGTCGAGTTGCCTCGCACGTACGCCGTGGTCCGCGCCGGATCGTTCACCCCCGGCGCGCTGTACGCCGCCCTGCGGGAGGACATCGGCCCGGACAACGCGTCGGCGGTGTCTGAGGCGTTCGGAAGGATACTCGCCTCCGCGTCGGTGGAGTACAACGCGTCCCACGGCGAAGGATTCTGGATCGATCACTGGACCTACAACAACGACCTGATCGAGAACTACCACGCGCTGTTTCCTGATCGAATGGACGCCCTCTTCTGGGGCAGGCGGGACTATCCCTACTACACCAGCGGCCATCGCGTTCTGCCACGGGAGCAGAAGTGGAAGGTCACCCGCGACGGTGTCCGGCAGTACGAGTCCGTCGCGGAGCCGCCAACCCCTTCGACCGGCTCATGGATGCGCGATTCCCGCGGGGCGGTCTACCGTGCCACTCTCGGAGAAAAGCTGCTCGGCCTTGCGGCGCTGAAGTTCCTCGGCCGCGACGCCTTCGGCATCGGCCTGGAGATGGAGGCGGGCAAGCCGGGTTGGTACGACGCGCTGAACGGGCTGCCGGGGATCCTCGGTTCCTCGCTTCCCGAGGCGTGGGAGCTGGTCCGGCTGATCCGCATTTTGTGCGATCTGGCGCTCTCGCCCGATCCGCACGGACAGGTAGAGATGGCGCACGAGATCGCCGACCTCTACGCGAGCATCCGGGGCTTCCTGCGCCTCCCCACCGACACCAACCGCGAGCTGCACCTTCGCTGGGACCAGATGGCAACCTGTCGGGAAGCGTACCGCGAAGCGACCGCCGACGGGTTCAGCGGTCGGCGGGAAACGGTCGGCACGGACGATTTGCGCGCTCTTCTCCAAGACATGGAGCAGGACGTTCTCTCCGGGCTCGAGCGGGGCAAGCGTGCAAACGCGGGCGTTCCGCCGTGCTACCTCACAGTGCAGCCCCGGAGCGGCACGCAGGCCGAGGTGCCCGACTTTGACCTCACACCGCTCCCGCACTTCCTCGAAGGCTTCGTGCGCGCCCTTCCGCTCCAGCCGGATGAGCAGGCGCGGCGGGACCTGCACCACGCGGTAATGGAGAGCGACCTCTACGATACAAAACTCGCGATGCTGCGGGTCAACGCTCCCCTCGATGCGCTGTCGCACGAGATCGGGCGGGCCCGCGCCTTCACCCCGGGATGGCTCGAGAACGGCTCCATCTGGATGCACATGCAGTACAAGTACCTGCTGGTGCTGCTGCACGCCGGGCTCTACCAGGAGTTCCTGCAGCTTGCGCGGACGATGCTCGTTCCCTTCATGGACCCCCAACGGTACGGACGCAGCACGTGCGAGAACTCGAGCTTCATCGTGTCGAGTCTCCACCCGGATGAGAGCCTGCACGGCCGGGGTTTTGTTGCCCGTCTCTCGGGGTCTACCGCTGAGTTCATCAGCATCCTTCAGGTCTGCCTCTGGGGCCGCTCCCCGTTTCGGATGCGCGGGGATGCGCTGCAGCTGGTGTTTGATCCCTGCCTCCCCGATGCCCTGTTTGATGAGAACCGCCGGATAGCGGCGCGCTTCCTTGGCGCCGCTGCGGTCACCTACGTGCATTGCGGCAGCGGAGACGTCTATCCGGGCAGCGGAGTGGGCATCAGCGGGATCACGCTCGCGGGAGCCAACGGAGAGCCGCCGGTCCGAATTGACGGCGCGGTGATTCCCGCCCCGCACGCCGAGGCGATCCGCAGCGGGTCGGTTCGGGAGATCACGATAGAACTGGATCAATCGGGAGGTGCGCGATGAGCCAGTGGGAGTTTACCGGCAGCGACGGAACCTTCCGTCTGGAGCGCGCGGACGAGGTGCGGGGAGTCTACTTCCCGCTCGCCAACGAGGCCGGGTACATGGCGTCGATCTGTCCGGACGGCGGGGGAGACGCCAAGACCGATCAGAACCACTTTCTCATGCCCCCCGTCTCGGCAATCGACCTGCACAACAGCCGGTTGAAGCGAACCGCCTGGGTCTGTTCACCGGGACGCGAACCGTGGTCCGTGACCGGCGCGTCTCACGCTCAGAAAAGTCGAAGAGACGAGGCGCACCAGATCGAAGCGGGACTCCTGTGGCATCGCAGTGTGCGCTCCTCCGCCTCCGGGGAGTACGAGGCCGAAGTGCTCTCATTCGCTCCCGCGGGTCCGGAGACGCTTGAGGTTTCCCGGATTCGGTTGCGCAACACCGGCTCGACCCGACTCGAGCTGTCCATGCTTTCGGTCGTTCCGCTCTACGGCCGCTCGGCAGATTCGCTCCGGGACCACCGACACGTGACGGCGCTGCTGAACCGGGTGAAGGTGGTAGAGCGGGGCGTCCACCTCGTGCCAACCATGAGCTTCGACGAGCGCGGTCACCGCAGGAACGACACCGTCTATTCCGTTCTCGGACGCGACAGCACCGGCAGCGCGCCGGTGGGAGCCTTCCCCGATCTCGAGCGGTTCATCGGCGAAGCCGGCGACGCGGAGCAGCCGCGGGTCGTCTTCGACGCTCAGTACCGCGCAGCGGAACGGAAGACGGCGGGCGGTCGGGCGGACGGCTGTGAGGCAATCGGCGCGCTGCAGTTTCCTGCGGTCTCCCTGTCGCCAGGAGAGGACTACTCTCTCTACGTGATCAGCGGGGTCTTTCCATCCACCGACCACGCAGAGGCTGCGGCAGACCGGTACTGTTCACCAGAGGGCTTCTCCAAGGCCTTCGCGGCAAATCGGTCCTTCTGGGCCGGGAAGACCGCTCCGGTTCTCTGCTCGGTGAACGACGGCCGCTTCGAACAGTGGATGCGCTGGGTGTCGGTGCAGCCGATTCTTCGGCGCATCTACGGCTGCTCCTTCCTGCCGTACCACGACTACGGGCGCGGCGGCCGCGGCTGGCGTGACCTCTGGCAGGACTGCCTCGCCCTGCTGCTCATGGAGCCCCGGGACGTCCGAACCCTGCTGCTCTCGAACTTCGCCGGTGTCCGCTTCGACGGGACCAACGCGACCATCGTGGGCAGCGAGCCCGGCAGTTTCATCGCGGACCGTAACAGCATTCCCCGCGTCTGGATGGATCACGGCGCCTGGCCGGTGCTGACGGTCAAGCTCTACGTCGACCAGAGCGGCGACCTTGGCCTTCTCGCCGAGGAGCAGGAGTACTTCAGCGACTCCCTCTGGGCGCGGGCGTCCGAGCGGATCGCGGAGACCAGGACGACGCAGGGCGCGGTGTACACCGGTAGCGTGTTTGAGCACATGCTGCTGCAGCAGCTCTCGGTGTTCTTCAACGTCGGGGATCACAACGGTCTTCGGCTGGAAGGTGCCGACTGGAACGACGGTCTCGACATGGCGGCCGAACACGGCGAGAGCGTCGCCTTCTCAAGCCTGTACGCCGCAAATCTGCTGTGGCTCGCGGACGCCGCGGAGCGCCTGGAGGTCGAGGGCCGCCCACTGGCGCTGGCGGACGAGATCCTCATTCTGCTCGATCGGTACACGGGAGCGACGGTGAACTACAACGACCCGGCGGCGAAACGGGATCGTCTGCGCACCTTCTTTGAGACGGCGAAGGGCGGACCGTCCGGCACCACAACACGCGTCGATGCATCCGCTCTGGCAGCGGACCTGCGGGAGAAGGGCAACCACCTTCTTCGCCACATCAGGGAGACCGAGTGGGTGGAGAGCGCCGGCGGAGACGGCTGGTTCAACGGGTACTACGATAACCGGGGGCAGCGCGTGGAGGGCGACGCTCCCGGTGGACCTCGGATGACCCTGACCGGACAGGTCTTCTCCCTGCTCTCGGGCGCGGCAACACCAAAGCAGGTGAAGAGCGTCATCGCCGCCGCCGATCGGCTTCTGCTCGATCCGGCGGTCGGTGGGTATCGGCTGAACACGGATTTCGGCGAGGTGAAACTCGATCTGGGACGATGTTTTGGATACGCCTACGGGCACAAGGAGAACGGCGCGATGTTCAGCCACATGGCGGTCATGTACGCCTACGCCCTGTTTGCCCGGGGCGAGACCGCCGCCGCCTCAAAGGTCATGCAGATGATGTATCGAGCAGCGGCCGCCTTCGAGCGATCCCGCATGTACCCCGGGCTGCCGGAGTACTTCGATCCTGACGGTCGGGGGCTCTACTGTTACCTGACCGGGTCCGCAAGCTGGTACCTGCTGACGGTGGTGACCCGGATGTTCGGGGTGCGCGGTTCCTGGGGTGATCTGGTTCTCGATCCTCAGCTGGAAGCCGCGCAGTGGAACGGCGGTGCCACGGTATCGGTTTCCACCTGTTTTCGCGGACGGCAGTTGCGGGTGGAGTACGCCAACCCGGCAAACCTGGACGCGGGCGACTATCGCGTGGGGGCAGTCCTGCTGAACGGCTCGCCGGTCGAGTTCCGGCGCAACGCTGCCGGCGACGCTGCCGGAGTGACCATTCCCGGCACCTCACTCCCGGAATCGGATTCCGTGATCACGGTTCGCCTCGACGATGCGCGGTCGGGAGCGTGACGTGGGGCTGGAACAGCTGGTTCACCAGATCGACTACGCCGGAGAGGGCTACGCTCCCGTTGTTGATTACGGGGCGTGGAGGGTGGCCGTGCTCAATTTCCATCCCGAGCTTCTGCCCCAAAACATCACCGCCTTCCACTGCCACGACCAGACCGACGAGGTGTTCGTGCTGCTTTCCGGTCGATGCACGCTCCATATCGGCGAGACCGATCCTCCGGACCGGATTGTTGCAATCCACTGCATCGATATGGTGCCGGGGAGGGTGTACAACGTCCGGCGCGGAACGTGGCATTCCCACACCCTGAGCGCGGATGCAAAAGTGCTGCTGGTCGAGAATCGCGATACCGACGAAACCAACTCCCGTGAGTTGAGCCTTACCCCGGGACAGAGGAAGGATCTCGTCGCGCTCGCCGCGGCCCGAAGTCCGAGCGGCTGATCAGATCGCTTCCATCGTGAAGCTTGTCGCGCGGGCCGTCCGCTCCCTCAGGCGGTTTGCGTCCCCCCGATGCTTCGAGGCGGACACGTCGGGCAGGGAAAAGAGCTGTTCCAGAAACATCCCCGCTGCGCCGTACGCGACGGTCTGCTCCTGAAGCTGGCTGAACCTCACTCGGACACGGGTTGGCGAATCGTAGGACCAGTTCTTGAAGACCTCGTCCTGCATGACGTCCAGGATCTCCGGGTGGTACTCGATCCGCCCGCCCAGAATCACCTCTTTCAGATTCAGCATGTTCACCAGGAACGCGATGTTCTTGGACAGTTCCCGCGCAACCTTGAGGAACAGCCCTTCGTCCTCCTCGTAGATTCCCGCTTCCACGTCGCTCATGTCAAACTGGTTCAGGTGCTCACCGCTTCGAAACACGCTCTGGAATTCGCCCGAGGAGAAGTCCTGGCCGTAGTGCACCCGGTCGCCCAGCACGATGCTGGTTCCAATTGCGATGCCGCGGTACTCCGCGTTGATCGCCTTGTTATTCCGCGTTTCCCCCAGGACGTAGATAAAATCGCGCGGGTTCTCGCGGTGCGTGCCGAATGCGAGTTCGCCCCACGCCCCGCAGTTGGCGTCGTTTTCAATCAGGACCGGTATGTCGAGGCGCCGATCCAGCGCTTCGTAGACGTTCTGCGATGCCCGGATGTTCAACGGGTTGGACTGGGAGACGATGCCGTTGTACGGGTTGATGATGCCGCCACATCCAATCGCTGCCCCAATGATTCGCACGCGCATCTCCCGGAAGCCGGGAACAATATCGTCGTAGATGGAGCAGAACGCGTCGGCAATGGTCATACTTCCCAGATTGAACGCCTTCTTCACCGTGTACAGGATTTCGCCGTGCAGGTTGATCAGAACGGCGACAAAGAAATCGGTCTGGATCTCCACGCCAAGTACCGCGCCGTAGGCGGAGTTGAGCGACAGGAAGACCGGCTTCCGGCCGCCGAGCGGGCCGGCATCCCCCTTCGAGATGATCGAAATGATTCCGGTGTCATGGAGCTCATTCACCAATTTCGAGACCGTTGACTTGGTGATGCCGAGGGTGCGGGCAAGCTCGATCTGGCTCATCGTCCGGTTGATCCAGAGGGTGCGAAGGATGCGCGCCGTGTTGATCCCAACGGTCAATTCTTTGGTCATCGAGTATCGCTCCACGTCAGATTTCCGGTGAGCCGGATATCGCGCGAGGAGCTACCCACCAGAACGGTGAACGTGCCCGGTTCGGTCACCCATTCGCCGGCCGCAGGATCGTAGCTTGCAAGCGATCGCTCGTTCAATGCGAGGGCTACCGTTGAGGTTTCTCCCGGTTCCAGCGCGACCTTGGTAAACGCCTTCAGCTCCTGTGGTGGCCGGGAGAGTCGGCTCTTGTCGTCCCGGATGTAGAGCTGCACCACCTCCTGGCCGGCGCGCGCGCCGGTATTCGTGATGTCGGCAGTAACGATGATTTCGTCACCCGGGGCGAACTCGGTTCCGTTCAGCCGCAGGTTTTCGTACGCGAAGGTGGAATACGAGAGCCCGTGGCCAAACGGAAACAGCGGTTCGATGTCGCGCCGGTCGTAGGAGCGGTATCCCACAAAGATGCCTTCCCCGTACAGAACGTGGCCGTTTTCGCCGGGATAGTTGATGAACGCCGGAGTGTCCTCCAACCGGCGCGGGAAGGTGGTGGGCAGCTTACCCGACGGTGACACGTCGCCAAAGAGGATGTCTGCCAGGGCGTTCCCGGCCTCCTGACCGCCGTACCAGCTCTGGAGGATGGCGGCCACGCGGTCCGCCCACGGCATCTCCACCGGTGAACCGGCGTTGAGCACCACCACCGTGTTGGGGTTGGCGGCGGCCACTCGTGAGATCAGTTCATCCTGTCTTCCCACAAGCCGCATGTCGGCCCGGTCAAAGCCTTCGCTCTCCCATTCCCGCGTCAGTCCCGCCACCACAACGGCAACGTCGGCCGCGGCCGCACGGTCAACCGCGCTCTGGATGGGGTCGTCCGGTATCGGCGGAAGGCAGCCCAGTCGCAGCGTGCGCCAGCGGCTCTCCGGGTCGGTGACGTACTCGATCCGAACAGCCACCGGCTTGTCGGCCTGGAGGCGAACCGTGACCGCCGTCGTCTGCTCGACCTCACCGTCCCACTGGTCGACGAGGAGCTCGCCATCGACAAAGAGTCGTGCCCGGCCGATCGACCAGAGGTGAAGTTGGTACTCGCCGCTCTCAGGAACGGTGAGCGTCCCCGAGAGCCGCAGCGAGAAACAGGCGGGATCAACAAAGGGATTGACCGTGCCAAACCAGGAGAGTTCGCTCTTCTGAATCACCGCCGTGTGGCCCGGATCGCCGGAGAGCTCCAGGTTATGGAAGTACTCCAGCGTCAGCCCCGGTTGCCCGTCACGGGTCCGCAGCCAGTCGAGCTCAACCAGCGGGGGCACGCGATGGATGGGCGTGCCAATCTCATACTCTACGGTGGCTCGCTCGCCTGCGCGTCGTCGGATTCCGTCGAGGGGCGACACCACGTACGGCGGGTTGACCTGCGAGCTGCCGCCGCCCATGATCTGAGCCCACTTCGCATTCTCGCCAATGACTGCGATGGTGAGCCGGGCGTCCGGATCCAGCGGCAAAAGATCGTTCGGGTTGCTGAGCAGCACGATCGATTCGCACGCGACCCGGCGGGGCAGCTCTCCGGTGGGGCGGGGGAGGGTCGGCCGGGGCGTTTCGACGTACCCACCACCAACGCGCTCGATCAGCCGCAACAGCCGGCGCACCTTGTCGTCGATCGCTGCCACATCGACGGCACCGTCGGCAAGGGCGCGCAGAACCTTCTCCGGATCCATCCAGCGCGCGGGCCCCGGCATCTCGAGGTCGAGCGCGCCGTAGGGGACCCTCTCGCTGTAGGTGCCGTACCAGTCGGACATCACCAGCCCGTCGTAGCCCCACTGCTCCTTGAGGATTTGGCGCAGGAGCGCATCGTGCTCGCTTGCGTGCACCCCGTTGATCCGGTTGTAGGAGGACATGAGCGTCCACGGGTTGGCCGTCTCCAGCGCGATGCGGAACGGCTCCAGATAGATCTCGTGCAGCGGCCGCTCCGCGACGTCGGAGCTCATGGAAAACCGTTCGAACTCCTGTTCGTTTGCCACAAAGTGTTTGATGCACGCCGCAACGCCGGCGCTTTGCAGACCACGGATGTAAGCCGCCGCGAGAGTTCCGGTGAGAAACGGATCCTCCGAGAAGCACTCGAAGTTGCGCCCCGCCAGTGGAGTGCGGTGGATGTTGACCGTTGGAGCGAGCAGGACGTGAGCGCCCTTGCGATGCGCCTCGGCGGCCAGCGCACGGCCGGTCTGCTCGATCAGCGCCGGGTTCCAGGTTGCGCCCATGGCCGAGCCGACGGGAAAGCAGACCGAGGTCTCGCCAATGTTGTCGTCGGTTCCGCGTACGCCGTTGGGCCCATCGCTGACCTGAATGGCCGGAATCCCCAGGCGCTCCACGGCAACGGTGTTCCACATGTCCGCCCCCGCCAGGAGCGAAACCTTCTCTGCCGGGGTCATTTCGTTCAGAAGCTCTTCGGTGGTTCGTTTCATTGGGTGCTCGCGTATCTGGTTAGTTCGTATCTCGAACTTTACCGATGATACCCCGAGTCACGCGTCATGGCAAGCGCACGGTCGGGTGCGGCACCCGGCGAGGAATCACCGCCACCGACCGAGGAAAACGACCGCAATAAGTTGTAAATACAATAAGTTGTTGGTATATTCTCCCCCGGGAACGGAAACGGTTCGGAGGACGCATGAGAGGGATACTGTTCTGGACGGTGCTGGTAGCGATGGTGGTGGTGATGGCGGCGGTCGTGGTGCCGGTGGTTCGCGCGCAGGCCGGTCGGTCGGCGGTGAACGTCACGCGTGACGGCGTGGCGATCGAAGGCTACGATCCGGTTGCCTATCATCTGCTGGGACGGCCGACCATCGGCGATCCCGCGATCACGCACCGCTGGATGGGCGCCATTTGGCGATTTGCCAACGCAGAACACCGCGACCGCTTCGCGGCCGACCCGGACCGCTACGCGCCGCAGTATGGCGGGTACTGCTCGTGGGCGGTCTCGCGCGGCACCACTGCGTCCATCGATCCCAACGCCTGGCACATCGAAGACGGCCGGCTCTACCTCAACCTCAACCCGCGTATCAACCGCCGCTTTGTGGCCGACGTGCACGAGAACATCGGCCGAGCCGAAGCGAACTGGCCCCGTATCCGCGAGCGGCTCTCAGGGAACTGACGGGCGCGCGGCAGCCGCCACGGCGGAGACAATCCGTCAGCCGCTTTGCGCCCACATCGGTTGGTGGGGCAGGATCTCGGCGTGCACCGGGCAATCCGGGGCGTGGGCTCCGGGGAGGTAGCCGATGCTCATCAGAAACTCCCCAGTGATCTCCCCGCCGGTGAATCGGAAGGTGCTGCGGAAGAGGCGTACCCACTCCTCTTTGGGTTTCGGGTGATGCGATTCAAGCCACTTCTCGAACGAGCCATGGCTTTCTTGAAGCCGAAGAATCGTCCCGGCGTTCGCGATTGCCGCGTCCACCTTCAGTCGATTGCGGATAATGCCGGGGTCTGAAAGCAGCCGCGCGCGGTCCGCCTCGCCGTACGCGGCGACGGTTGCAACGTCGAACCCGTGGTACGCCGCCCGAAACCCCGCTTCCTTCTTCAGGATGGTCTCCCAGCTCAACCCCGCCTGGTTGATCTCCAGAATGAGCCGACCGAAGAGCTCGTTGTCGTTGTGCAGCGGAAACCCGTAGTGGTGGTCGTGGTAGGTGGCGTGCAGCGCTCGCCGTTCGCCGGTCATCGCCTGAATCGCTTCGCAGTAGGTCATCGTGGTGTTACGCTCGATCCAGCCACGCCCGGGTCGCCGCAATGGCCGTGATCTCCCGCGGGATGGACTCGAAACCGGAGACCGACGGCAGCAGTTCCAGAATCTGGGCGTACGTTTGTGGCACCGGCAGCTTTTCCGAAGCCAGGACGATCTTCGCAATATCGATCATCGTATTGGAAAGAATCTCCACCCACCGATCGAGATTACGGCGCAAGGCTCGCGCTGCGTGAGCGGATCTCGCGCCACTCCCGTTCGGTCTCACGAAAATCGATGGCAACATTCATCACGGCGAGCAGGTATCTTGAGTAGACGGCTTCATCCCGGATGAAGAGTGGAACGCCCGTGGTAACTGCTGCGGTGCAGACGGCGGCCGGGGCCCGATTGAGAATCAATAGATCAACGTTTCGTCCCGAAACTCGCTCTGCGGCGATCTGCATGTCAATTTCCCCAACGAGCTCGCGGTCGAGTTCTATCTCGAGCGATCGTCCGGAGGCGCCGTAGACGGCAATATCGAGGTCCGAGTCGAGGCGAAGCCTGCCCGTCACCGCGGAGCCAAACAGAACGGCAAAAGCGATCTCATCAAATGGTTCCAGCGCCGCACGAAGCGCATCGATCAACTCTCCGTTGCTACTCATTCCACCAGTAAGTGTAACAGATATTGCCGATCAGCGCAGGCTGTCCCTGCGGGTATCCCCAGGACGCTCGTGTTTTCGTGGCGCCGACCCCGCGACGTTGTGTGCCATCCGGTAGCCGAAGTCGCGAAAGCCGCTGCGGAGAAAGAACTGCCGAGCATTGCCCTCGAACTCCCACACGTTGAGCTCAACACGAGTAATCGCATGAGCGTTCGCTACCGCGGAGAGGTCTTCGATCAGGTGCCGGCCGACACCCCGCTCGCGGTATTGAGGGGCCACGACGATCTGTGCCAGGTAGAGAACAGACTGCGGGTGGCTGAACAGGGTAGCCGGCCTCTCCTGAATCTCTGACACGGTGTAGCCCGCGATCTCGCCTCCGTGGATCTCGACCACACGCACGAAACAGCGTTCGTCCTATCCGGCGGCACTCCTCTGCGGAGATCCGCCTTGGCGGACCAATCCGGCGCCAGAGTGGCGTGACAGGTCACCCGGTGCCATCGCGGTAGGAATCGGCAAACTCGGCGCTCGCCTCGATGTTCTGAATGACGTCGACCAGATTACCCGCCGGATCACTTACAATGAAGTGGCGCTGGCCGAACTCCTCGTCGCGCAATGCAAGAATCGGCCGAATGCCCGCCTCTTCCACCAGACGGCGGTACTCGGCGGCCGCATCCTCGACCTCGACGTTCAGAATGACGCCGCGCGCGTTGAAGCCGAACCCCTTCGGTACTGTCGGATGTCCGGATGCGAGCAGGGCGAGTTCGAATCCCTGCGACCCGCTCTCGTTTCTCAGGCTGACGTACCAGTCGGTCGAAAAGGTGAGGGAAAAGCCGAAGTACTCCTGATAGAACGCCGAAAGACGCTGGGGATCGTCCGTCATGATCACCGGGTAAAAGCTCTGCATGTTCACATGAGCCTCCTTCGCCTAAAAATATAAACATACAGTATGTATGTTAACAAGAAATATACATACGCCTTGTATCTTTGTCAACAATATGGTTCAATTTCTGCAATGCCACGGCGACGCCCCGAAGAAGCCGAACAGACTCGGCGCACCATCCTGCGCATTGCCGGCCAAATGTGCGCGCAATCGGGATACGATCAACTCTCTCTGGAGGACGTTGCAACCGCCGCCTCGGTAACGCGGGGCGCTGTCTATCACCATTTCGAGAACAAGAAAGGGCTGTTCCTGGAAATCGTGCGGAGCGAGCTCGACGCGATGGGCGCCCAAATTCTCGCAGCGGCCGAGGTCGCCCCGACACGCTGGGATGCACTCGTGGCCGGCTGTCGAGAGTTCCTGCGCAAATCGCAACAGCGCGGCTACCAGCAGCTGATACTGACCGATGCTCCCGCCGTGCTCGGTATCGCAACCTGGAACGAGCTCGACTACCGGTACACCACCCGGTCGCTCGTCGAGATATTGCAGGAACTGAAAAGCGACAACGCCATTGCCGTTTCCGACCCGGAGGCAAGCGCTGAAGCTCTCTCCGGTGCAATGAACCAGCTCAGCCGGTGGGTCGCCGCCGGAGGCTCGGAAGACAGCGCAATCGGAACACTGCTCATGTTGCTCGACTCGTTCCGTCGATAATCCGACGGGCGGGTCTGCGGGACTCTTGAATCGACGCCATCGCGGAGCTGGCGTCTTCGGCGACTCCCGCCACGAACACCCCCGCCGCGATCCAGATCAAGCAGAACGCCACGATTGCCGCTCAAACCGGTTGTCCCAATTGACGGGCTCCGCCACATGGCGTATTCTATAGTGCAGCATGGCAGAGGAGTTCAGTATGCCAGGGATCAAGCAGAAACCGGAAAAACGAGGCTCACGCCAAACGGTGAAGCAGATCAATACTGAGGAGTATAACGCGCTCTTCTATTGGTCCCGCGACGGTTTCGCTCCGTTGACAAGTCAGGTGATTGAGATGAAGTTTCCGGAGCTGGAAGCGGGTTTTGGAAGGTCTCTCGGGCTTCGACTGAACAGCACCGAAGGGGTAATCGCCCGTCTCAAAGCCGGCCTTTCGATGAAATCGTTCGTGCACCTGAGCGAAGCGATTGACATACCTCCCACCAAACTGGCCGGTTTTGCAAGTATCGCATCGAGGACGCTTGCCCGGCGGAAGCGGGAAGGGAAGCTGCAGCGTTCGGAATCCGAAA
>REDM01000267.1 GCA_007693485.1 Spirochaetaceae bacterium | reverse complement strand
TCACGAATGGTGTCGATGAGCTGATGGGTCAGGGCGATCTCGGGAACCAGATAGATCACTCCCCTTCCCTCGGCTACCAGCCGGTCGGCGGCCTGCAGAAAGACTTCGGTCTTGCCCGACCCGGTGACACCGTAGAGGTAGAAGAGCTCTGCGGAATCGCCCTCCGCGCATAACGCATCCACCGCGCTTCGCTGCTCGTCGGAGAGCTGCAGGGCCCCCGCGCTCACCGCCTCTTCCACCGGCAAGGCGGGCGGTTCGGTCTCCCGGCGGCCGCCGGGCAGCATCGCCGCGAGGGCCTCACCGAGCGAGCAGAGATAGAGCCGCGAAACCCAGCGCGCGAGCTCCAGATAGCGCGCGTCAAAGAGCGGCTCCGTATCGATGAAGCGCGTAATTTCCTTGATCGCGACACCCGCGGGCGGGCTTCGGTGAGAACCTACCACAAACCCCGCGAGCGACCGCCGACCAAACGGCGCCACCACTCGCAAGCCCAGCGCACCCTGCGCCACGAGCGCATCGGAGTTGGCCGGGGCGCGGTAGGTAAAGCTGTCACCAACCGGGATGTTGAACGCGACCTCCAGGTAGGGATCGGGCTCGATGCTCATTCGCCGTCGAGAATGGCGCGCAGGCGCTTGAGGTCTTCCCAGACCGGGCGCCGCCACGCGTCGTTGCGGAGAACTCCGCTGGGGTGATAGGTGGGCACCACCGGAATTCCCTGGTGTTCCCAGGTCCGACCGCGCAGCTTGCCGATTCCCTCATCGCGATGCAGCAGGAGCGAGGTGGCGATACGCCCCACCGTCAGGATCGTGCGGGGCCGCACCAGGCTGACCTGACGTGCAAGGAAGGGCGCGCACGCTTCGCTTTCGTTGGGCAGTGGATCGCGGTTGTTGGGTGGCCGACACTTGACGATGTTGGTGATGTAGACGTTCTGCGTGCGTGAAAGACCAATTGCCTCAAGCCACTTGTCCAGATAGCGACCGGCCGCCCCCACAAAGGGCTCACCGCGCGCGTCTTCTTCGGCTCCCGGGCCCTCTCCGATTACCATCACCAGCGGGTCCAGAACACCCACCCCGGGAACGGCGTGCGTTCGCCCGGTGTGCAGGGGACACGCAGCGCAAGCGCGCACCTGCGCCTCCAACTCCGTCAGAGCGGTACGCCGCTCTTCGAGCGAGCCTTCGCGCTGCGGCTCGGATGCAGGGACGGCGGCGCGTGAGGGGCCGGCTGCCGGTGTGCTGATCGGTGAGTTGGTCGGCGCGGGGCGCACGGCAACCGGGCGCTCCAGCCGCCGGCCGGCAGCGGCGTTGGAAGCGGCAGACCGCCGGCGGAAGCGGCGTTCGTTGCGGTATCCCGAGCTCACGTAGTCGGCAAAGAGGTCAAGCAGTTCGCGAAGGTCAGTTGATTCCGAGTGACTCATGGTAGCGCACCTTGTGCAGCACGAGGCCTCGTCCGGGCGCGGCGACGTAGGCACGGCTTCGATCCTGCGCCCGAAGGATATCCGCAAAGGCTGCGATCCCGCAAGGCTCACAGGTAAGAATTGTCCCCACGATGCTTCTGACCATCTTCCAGAGAAAGGCGTTTGCGGTGATCTCGAACACCAGAAACGGCGGTTGGGGATAGAAGGCGGCGGCATCCACCCGACGCACGCAGTGTCCTCCCTCCGCGGTCGCCATACCAAACGAAGAGAAATCGTGCTCGCCAATCAGCTGGGCGGCCATCCGGTTCAGGAGTGCAACGTCGGGGGTACGCGAAATCCGGTGCGCATAGTTTCGAAACCGCGGAATCTGCACCGGAGAGACCAGCAGGGCGTAGCGGTAGGTGCGCGCCAGGGCGTCGTACCGAGCGTGGAAGTCGTCAGGAACGTGCCGGCTCTCGAGCACGCGCACGTCATACGGCAAGGCGCTGTTGATTGCTTCGCGAAACTTGTGCGCAGGAATGGAGTCGATGGTGCTGCGGAAATTGACCCGCTGCCCGTCGGCGTGGACGCCGCTGTCGGTACGCCCTGCCGCGTTGGTGACGATCCGGCGGTTGTGGAGTCGCTGCAGTGCGGCTTCCAGCTCACCCTGTACGGTACGCTGGTTGGTCTGTATCTGCCAGCCGTGGAAGTCGGTCCCGTCGTATGCAAGCGTCAACAGGATGTTGCGCTCACTCATTGTCCTGTTCCGGATCGACGTTCTCCAGACCCAGCTCGCGGGCTATTTCCTCGTACACGTCACGGGCGTTGTCGAGGATCGCCGCGGGTTTGTCTTTGGACGCCCTCCCCATGCCAAAGATCCGCGCGATGGACCGCTTGGAGCGCGCCAGGGCAAGCCGTCGCTTCTGGGGATCCTTCCGCGGGCCGTAGAGCCAGTCGAGCAGTCCGGCGATGTAGAGGATGCCGTCGTAGCCGTAGTTCTTGTCCAGATCCGGACCGGGCGGGAAATCTGCCGGGAGGGCCTGGCTCCCGTTCTGTTCCTGCTCGATCGCGAGGGCATAGAAAAACCGCGCTTTGCGGTAGAAGATGGCGGCGAGTTTGTCGTAGTTCTTGCCCGGCTCGCGGACGTCCAGGTCGCCGGCAATCCACGCCGCTCGCAGGCAGCTCACACCCTGCTTGATCGTCGGCCCAAACTCCTTGGGAAAGCGATCGTAGCACATCATCGCCAGAACGTGGGAGGCGAGCCCCTCCTTCAGTCCGCGCGGGCGGGTGAAGTCAATGCCGTGCAGCACCTCGGCAAGCGCATCGATGCGCTGCTGCATGTCGTTATGCAGCTGTTGCCGGCGGTCGGTGGGAACGATCAGAAAGTCGTGGCTGTAGGCGGCGTAATAACAGGAAGGACAGACCACCACCGGATAGACGAGGGGAAAGACGTCCCCGTACTTCTTGGACGGCTCGTACGTTCTCCGTAACTCCCGGGTAAGTTTCCCGGCGATGAGCCGTCCACGGCCGGTCCGCATCTCTTCGCGGTAGAACTTGGTGGAGCAGACGGGACACTCGGTTGGTGTCTTGGAAAAAAAACTGACGTCGGTACTCTCACCCTGCATTGTCCTGGCCTCCGTTTAGCCCTCGATCACGATCATGGCGATGGCGTTGTCCTCTTCGTGGGTGAGCGAGAGAAAGACCCGCTCGCCGCCCGCGTGGCGCAGCGCCTCGCGCGCCCTTCCCTCCACCTCGAGAACGGGTTTCCCGAGCTCGTCATTGGAAACGTAGACCTCTCGGAGCGAAAACCCGCGAAGGCCGGTGCCAAGAGCCTTCCCAAACGCTTCCTTGGCGGCAAACCGTGCCGAGAGCGCAAGAACCGACGACGTTCCCCGCCGCGAAATCGTCTCTACCTCGCTGGGATGAAAGAATCGATCAAGGAGGGTCGGCTGATCGATCCAGGCGTTCATGCGCGAGACCTTCACCACATCGATGCCAATTCCCCGGATCACTGTCCCGCCCCCGTCGAGGGAACCACCTCAATCTCGATGCGAGCCGGATCGTAGCGCAGCACCAGCAGCCCGCGCGGAACATCAGGACGCGCTGGCAATTGGTAGGTCCCCGGCGCGGTAATCCCTGAGGCATCAACCACAATCTGTACATCCTGCGGTTGAATGCCGTCGAGATCAAACTGTCGCCCCTGTACGCGAACACTCCCCTGCGGGAGAGCTGAGACAATGGTAAAGCGGGGGTCCAGATCGAGCAGGACGGTCTCCACCTGATCGAAGGTGTTCAGGACAACCGCCTCTTCGACCATGCCGCGAAACTCGACAACGTCACCACCGATAATCTGCACCAGGGGGTCGGGGCGTACCAGTCGAACACGAACCGCAAAGTCACTGCGGCGGCCGGCGAGGTCGATATCCTCGGTCAGCACCGAGGTGATCCCTTCCATCCGACTGCGTGGCCCCTGCAACTCAACCGCAGAAGGTGAGAGCTGGTACTGACCGAGCTGGTAGCCCGGCGGCGGAAAACCCGCGATACTCGGCATCACGTCGACGCTGCGTCGTTCGCGCTGTTCGAGCGTAACCGAGATTTCGGTGGGCTCGACCCGGATCTCCAGGGGATCGACATCGAGTGCCGTACCCCGTTTCTCGACGCGGACCGGAACCCGATAGACACCTTCATTGTTGTGTGGACTCAGATCGATGGTGGCGACCACATCATCCTCGAGCACGCGAAAAATGGCGTCGCCGTCGCCGCGCAGTGTTACCCGCACGCGCTGGATGTAGGCGGCACCAGGCACGTGGTCCGCAGGGAGCTGGATCTGTACCGGGACACTGAAGTAGCGCTCCTCCAGCCGGGAAACCCCGTTGAAGACAACCAGGAGAACAGCCGCAGCCAGAGAGAGAACCTTTGCCGGCCAGTTCTGCAGCAGGCGCTGGGGGGTAAGTTTATTCCTCAAAGGCGGAAACCTCCTCGTCCAGTGCCGGATCAGCACCGAGCTGCAGCAGGGCGATCAGCTTCCGCTTCACCTCGTCGGCCGTCATATCGTAATAGAGGTTCGCCTCGTAGGCGAGCGACAGAGCCCCGGTCTCTTCCGAGACCACCAGCACCACGGCGTCGGTCTCTTCGGCAAGCCCGAGGGCAGCGCGGTGACGCGTGCCAAAGCTGCGTCGCACGTCGAGCTGCTCGGAAAGCGGCAGGAAACAGCCCGCCGCGGCGACCTTCCCCTCTTCGACCACCACCGCTCCGTCGTGGAGGGCGGTATCGTGGGCAAAGATGGTCATCAGGAGCTCCGACGAGAGTTCCGCATCCATGCGCGTGCCGCTCTCGATGATGTTCTTCAAGCCGACCGTACGCGAAAACACGATCAGGGCTCCGCGGCGGCGGAACGCCAGCGACTCCACTGACTTGATCACCGAGTCGAGCTGATAGGACTTCGATGTGCCCGAAAACTGCAGCAGCCGGCCCTGCCCAAGGCGCGTGAAGATCTTGCGAAGCTCGGGCTGGAAGATGATGGCAATGCCGATCACGAGACTGGGTGCCAGAAAATTGAGAATCCACAGGAGCGTGCGCAGGTGGAGAAAGAAGGCCACCGCATAGGTGAGCACGACGAAGAGCGCTCCCTTGACCAGCTGTACCGCCCGGGTTTGCACCAGGATCTGGTAGCCCTTGTAAATGATGAAGGCGAGGATGAGTACATCCAGCGCGGGAAGAATCAGCGAGCGCAGCACCCCCACGTTGAGCAACCAGCTCATGCGGCGCCTCCCGCAGAAGGTTGCACCGCTGCCCGATCAGGCAGGAGCGCTGCCGAGACCCGCAGCGCATGCACCGTCTCGGCCACATCGTGTACGCGCAGAATATGAGCGCCCGCTGTGGCAGCATGAAGGTGCACCGCGAGCGTACCCGCGAGCCGCTCTTCGGGAGGCCGCGGCTGCTCACCATCGGCGGCGATCAGCGCTCCGATGAAGGTCTTGCGCGAGGCGCCGATGAGCACCGGAAGGCCGGTGGCGGTGAAGCGATCGATGGCGCGGAGCAGGGCGACGTTGTCCTGCATTCGCTTGCCAAACCCGATGCCCGGATCGATGATGATGCGATCCCGGGCGATGCCGGCTGCCATTGCCATATCCACCATGGCCGCGAGCTCGGCGAGGACTTCGGTGACGACGTCGTTGTAGTGAGGATTCTGCTGCATCGTCCGCGGGGTCCCGCGCATGTGCATCAACACAACGGGGATACCCCGGTCGGCGGCAAACGAGGCGAGCCCCGGATCATCGCGAAGCGCAGAGATATCGTTAATCATGTCCGCACCGGCGGCCACCGCCTCGCGCGCCACCGCGAGCTTTCGGGTGTCAATTGAGATGGGGATGTCACTGAACGCGCGGATCGCACGGATCACCGGCACCACGCGGGAGATCTCTTCGTCGGCATCGACGTAGTCGCTTCCCGGGCGGCTCGACTCACCGCCAACGTCGAGCAGATCGGCACCGTCGGCGATCATTCGGCGAGCGCGCTCCACCGCATCGGGTCCCGCTTCGATCCGGCTGCCGGAATAGAACGAGTCGGGCGTGGCGTTGAGAATTCCCATGACAAGGGGTTTGGTGTGGATATGAAGCGATCTATTCTGCGAGAGGGTTACCGTGATCATGGTTGCCTGCCGACGCCTGGGATGAGTCCCGCCATACTACCGTATCACAGTGAGACGGCATCATCAATCGGCCGGCAACC
>REDM01000133.1 GCA_007693485.1 Spirochaetaceae bacterium | reverse complement strand
CGTAGAGATCGGCAGAGTCAGATACCTTCCATTGTCGCAAGAGCTCTTTGGGCACGGGCAGATTCTCCTTCTGGTGCAGTACGTCCAATGTACTATACTCCACGCCTGCGCGAAAAGCGCCCACAGCCCGCAACTGCCCGCAGGCGTCTTTAGTGCGTCTAAGGACCTGACGGTATGTGCCTGAAGGAATATCCAATTGTGAGATATGTCATCGACGGGTAAGGTTAGAGCTCGAACTGTGAAGGAGCGTGTGATGAACCGAGGGGACCAAAAAGCCCAAACAGACCAAACAGCCCAGATGAACCGGGCGAACGGGACCCGACAACACGCACGGGTGCACCGGGATCATCCGCAGATGATATGTGTGCTCGGTGCATCGCTGCCCTCCGGGCCGCTCAGCCGCGTTGTCCACCAGAGCGATCACCTGCAGACCGTCCGCGCGTCGGCTCCCGGCGAGCTGACGCACCTTGCCCGGCAGCATCAGCCCCACCTCATCGTGGCAGATGAGGCTGATCTGGGGAAGGACCCCGGCCTGACCGTGCAGCAGCTCTGCCGTCAGGTTCCCACCGCCCGCGTGGTGGTGGTCTCGTCCTCCATTGACGTGCACGACGCGGTAACGCTGATCCAGTCGGGCGCGTCCGACGTCATCCTCCCCGATGAGGCGCCGCGCCTCTCGGCCATTCTCGACGAGATGCAGACCGCACGCTCCCGCGTTCACGCCGCCTTTGCCGAGATTCATACCGCGGATCCGCAGATGCGCGCCGCGATGATGCAGATTGCCGCCTTTGCGCCGGGATCGCTTCCGGTGCTGATCACCGGAGAGACCGGCACCGGCAAGGACCTCATGGCCCACGCCCTGCACGCGGCGAGCACCCGGACCGGAGCCTTCGTGGCCGAAAACGTTGCCGGACTCGACGATACCCTCTTCTCCGACGCCCTCTTCGGACACAAGCGCGGCGCATTCACCGGTGCGATTGATGATCGTAAGGGCCTGGTGGCCGCCGCGGCCGGTGGGACCCTCTTCCTGGACGAGATCGGGGATCTCTCGCTTCGCTCGCAGATCAAGCTGCTGCGGCTCATCGAGCACGGACAGTACTATCCCCTGGGGGGTGACCGCCCCGCCCGCGCCGATGTACGCTTTGTGCTGGCCACCAATCGCGACCTTCACGCCATGGTTGCCGCCGGTACCTTCCGAGAAGACCTCTACTACCGCCTCGCGGTGCACTCGGTGTCGCTTCCGCCGCTTCGCGAGCGGCCGCACGACATCCCCCTGCTGGTCAACCTCTTTGCCCGCCGCACCGCCGAAGAGCTCGGGAAACCGGTGCCCACCGTGCCGCCGGAGAGCATCGAGCTCCTCCAGGCCGAAGCCTTTCCCGGCAACGTCCGGGAGCTGCGCGCCCGGGTGATCAACGCGGTCACGCTCAGTCCCGGCTCCGTGCTGCTGCCGGCCTGGTTTTCGCCGGCCTCCGAGGTGCTCTTTGCCATGGAGGGCTGTCCGAATCTGCCAACGCCGCGCGAACAGCTGCCCGAGGGCTGCCCCCAACCCCGGCCAACCGTGTTCTTTCCCGAGACGCTTCCCACCCTGAGCGAAGTAGGCATGCTGCTGACCGACGAGGCGCTCCGCCGGTGCGGGGGAAACCAGTCGGCCGCGGCGGAGCTGCTCGGCATCACGCCGTCGGCTGTGAACAAACGCCTGCGCCGCCACGGGGTGTCCGTCGGATCGTGACTTCCGGCACAAGCCCCACCGGTCCCGGTTGATCCGCCCGGGTGAGCTGCCTGGATAACTCTTTTCCAGGGGAAGAATTATCGGATTTCCCTTCATTCTGCTCACTCGGTACGACATTTGCTATACAAACACGCAATGGAAACCGCTCCCTCGGTACTGATTGTTGGCGACTATCTCGACCAGCTCGATCAACTCGCGCCTGCCATAGAAGAGGAGCTCGAGTGCCGGGTGACGGTGGTGGAGGGCCGCGAATCGCTCACCCGCGCCGTTCGCGAGGACCTCTACGACGTGGTGCTGCTGGACCACCGGCTCACCGGCGATGATCCCTCGGTATGCCTCGTTCACGAGATTTGCACCTACGATCCGGAGCTTTCGGTGGTGGTGCTCACCGAGATGGAAGACCTCGAGCGGGTTCTGACCTACCTCAAGCACGGCGCGGCGGACTGCGTGCTCAAGCAGTCGCCCCGTCGGGTGGTGGAGCAGCTGGGCCGGCTCATCTCGGAGCGCTCGCTGCGCAGCCAGAGCAAGCGGCTGCGGCGCCACCTCATGCAGAACCACCTGGAGAACCCGTACCACTTCTCGCAGATTGTCACCGCCGACCAGCGGATGGTGAGTCTGCTGATGTTCATCGAGTCGGTCGCGTGGAGCAGCCATCCGGTGCTCATCACCGGAGAGAGCGGTACCGGAAAGGACCTGATGGCATCCGCGGTTCACCAGGCAAGCGGGAGAAGCGGCCCCTTTGTGATCGAGAACGTCGCCGGCCTGGACGACACCCTCTTCTCCGACGCCCTCTTCGGCCACGTGCGCGGCGCCTTCACCGGAGCGGTGCAGGATCGCTCCGGCCTTGTTGACCGGGCCGCCGGCGGAACCCTCTTTCTGGATGAGATTGGCGACCTCGACATCAAGAGCCAGATCAAGCTGCTGCGCCTGCTCGAACACGGCGAGTTCTTCCGGCTGGGCAGTGACGCCCCACGGCGCACCGACGTGCGCTTTGTGGTTGCCACCAACCGCAACCTCGATGAGCTGATGAGTACGGGGCGCTTCCGCAAGGATCTCTTCTACCGCCTCTCCACCCACGAGATTGCCGTTCCCCCGCTGCGCGAGCGGCAGGGGGATGTGCGCCTGCTGGCCCATCACTTTGTGGCGCGCTTCTGTCTGGACAGCGGCACCCGCCTGCTTCCGCTGGAAGAGGGCTTTGTGGCCACGCTGGAACGCTACCCCTTTCCCGGCAACGTGCGCGAACTGCAGGCGGTCATCCTGCACGCCCTTGCCGCCGCCGGCGGCACGCCGCTTCGCGCGCAGCACCTTGCCGGCTTTCACCCCAGCCTGGACGATCTGATCGGCACCCATCCGGGGCCGGTGTGCCGCAACGAGATCCTCTTTGGCGACGATCTGCCGAGCATGCGAAGCGTCTCGGACCTGCTGATTGACGAGGCGTTGCGCCGCGCCGGAGGAAACCAGAGCGAGGCGGCACGCATGATTGGCGTAACCCCCTCGGCCATCAGCAAGCGGCTCAAGCGGCTGCGCACCCGCGAGGCTCCCGAGTGAGCGCGCGGCCCATGGTGCTGGTGGTGCAGGACGACACCACCGTAGAAGACACCGTTCCCCGAATTCTGGAGCAGACCGGTTCCTACCGCATCAACCGGCTGCCGCTGCGCTGCGACATTGTGGCCGAGGTAGGCCGCCGTGCCGCCGCGGTGGTGGTCTTTGATGTCTGGCGCATCAGCGCCGACGCCCTGCACGCGGTGAGTGTTCTCCACGCAGAGGTGCCTCACGTGCAGGTGGTGGTGGTCAGCGTGGATGCCGAGGCCAACGTGCGCACCGCCCGCCGCCGCCTTCCCCTGGCGGACTGGCTGCCGCGCACCCACGCCCACTATCTGCCGGCGTCGGTGGCCGCAGCGCTGCGGGTTCGCTCCAACCGCAGCCGCTTTCTCTCCTACAAGCACAAGCTCATCACCCGGCCTCCGGCCCCGGAGAACCCGCGAACCCCGGTTCTGGTAGCCGAGAGCGAGCAGCTGCAGCAGCTGCTGCACACACTGGCCACCCTGGACGACGAGCCGCTCCTTCTTTGCGGCGAGCCCGGAAGCGGCCGCACCGCCCTCGCGCGGGCGGCTCACCGCATGCATCGCGGCGCGGCGGTCATGGCCGAGCTCTCCGCGGTGGACCGCGATCGCGACGAGCTGCTTGTGGCCGCGGTCTCGGCCGCGCTTCGGGCCGCCGGGGGGACCGTGCTGCTCTCCAGCCTGGATACTCTGGGAGAGGCGGGCCGACGGCTCCCCGCCGATCTGGCGCGGGCGCTGGTCTCCATGGACGATCCCCCGGTGGTCATGGCAACCGCTTCGCCGGGGTGGCGCGCAGCAACCGAAATGGTGGCGCTGGAGGTGCCCCCGCTTCGCCGGCACCGCGAGGATCTGCCCGCCCTGGTGGCGCACTTTGCCGCCCGTGCGGCGGCGGAACTGCAACAGCCGCCCATCCGGCTCTCCCGGCGGGTGGAGGCGGCGCTTGCCGCCTACGCCTTCCCCGGCAACGTGGCGGAGCTCCGCGACCTCATCTGCGCGGCTACGGCCGATCCGGACAGCCTGCTGCCCGAACTCGGCCGCCGCTCGCCGCGCACGGCCTTTCCGGGGGAGGCGACTCCCGAATCGTGAGTACGGTCACAAATCCTGTTCCATCAGGAATTATCGTGCCCTGCGGCACAGAGCCGGTGGCACGATCTGCGCAGCGTGCGCGGTTTTTGCTTGTCAGGCAGTGAGTTAGAGAATTTTCCGGTCCGGCAAAAGTTGGTCCGGGTATTGCTTAAAAAGAACGGGACATCGGTCGGTCCCGCGCCCGGGAGCCAGTTTCGGCGGCCCCGATCAGCGCGGTTCCGGCAGCAGCACGGAGAAATCGACGCCACTGCGCGACGAGGCCCCCGCTGTGTCCCACGCCCTGCACCGGAGACGCACCCCAATCGTGAACCCCGTACGCCAATACCTCGCCGACCTCTGGCGGCGCAAAGACCTCCTGCTCTACCTGGTCACCAGCGGCCTCAAAGCCGACACCCGAAACACCCTGCTGGGCTACTTCTGGTGGCTGCTGGACCCCTTTCTGATGGTGGTGGTGTTTCTCTTTGTGCGCATTGTCTTCATGGGGCGCATGCAGCCGGGGGACATCCCCTTTCTGGCGGTGGGGCTGGTGGTGTTTCAGTTCTTTTCCAAGTCGCTCACCATCTCCAGCAACGCCATTGCCAGCAAGGCGGGGCTCATCACCCAGGTCTACCTGCCCAAGGCAATCTTTCCCTTCAGCGTGGTGCTCACGCAGCTGATCAACTTTCTCTTTGGCCTGGTAACCGTGGCTATTGTGCTTCTGGTCTCCGGCATCCGTCCCACCGTCCACCTGGCGTGGCTGCCGCTGATCATTGTGGCGCAGACGCTCTTTCATCTGGTAATTTCCCTTCTGGTGGCCTACGCCACCTCCTTTGTGCGCGACCTGGGCAACATCCTGGGCTACCTCACCATGATCCTGCGCTTCTCTACGCCGGTGATCTGGGAGTCTGAACGCATCCCCGCGCGCTACCGCTGGTTTGTAGACACCAACCCGGTAACCTGGCTGCTGAACGCCTACCGCAACGTGCTGATGTACGGCCGCCCCCCGGGGGTGCGGCTGATGGTGGCGCTGGGGTCGGTCTCGCTGGTGCTGACCCTGGTTCTCCTGGTGCACTACACCTACAACGAGCACCGCATCATCAAGGTGCTGTAGCGTGAGCGGATTGGCAACCGCACCGCCACACGACGCGGTGGTCCTCGCGGAGGACCTGGGCGTCTGGTACAAGGGCGGCAAGCGCACCGATTTCCGCTCGCTCATTCTGGAGCTGCTGCACGGCCGCAGGCAGCGCGCCAACCGCAGCTGGGCGGTGCAGGGGGTAAGCTTCTCTGCAGACTCAGCGGAGGTGCTGGGCATCATCGGCGCCAACGGGGCGGGCAAGACCACCATCTGCAGCGTGATTGCAAAGGTGCTCCGCCCCGACAACGGCAGTATCGTAGTCCGCGGTGAGGTCTCGGCCCTGCTCTCCATGGGGGCGGGCTTCAACAACGAACTCACCGGTCGGGAAAATATCGTCCTCAACGGGCTGATGCTGGGCTTCTCGCGCCGGCGGATGGTCGAGCTTACGCCTGAGATCATAGAGTTTGCGGGTATAGAGCGCTTTCTGGACACGCCGGTCAAGCACTACTCGGCCGGCATGAGAAGCCGTCTGGGCTTCAGCATTGCGGCGCGGCTGGACCCGGAGATCCTGGTGCTCGATGAGGCGCTCTCCGCGGGGGACGCGGAGTTTGGCGTCCGGGCGTCCGCGCGCATGCGCGAGCTGGTAACCGGCGCGCGTATGGTGATTGTGGTCTCGCACAGCCTGGAGTTTGTGGCGGCGTCCTGTGACCAGG
>REDM01000274.1 GCA_007693485.1 Spirochaetaceae bacterium | reverse complement strand
GAGCTCCACCTGGAGCTGGTCCCCGATGGAGGCTGGACGCCCGGTTCTGCCCCGCGGATGGCCCGCCTGCTCTTTCGCGCGGTTTCCATGTTCCGCGACTGGCCGGCTACCTACCGCTGGCAGGGGACCATCGAGCTCCCCGCGCCCGACGCACCGCCGGATGAGCCGCTCGCGTTCCGCTCCGGCTGGGAACGGATCGGCCAGTGAGGTGAGGCACCGTCTTGAGTCCCGTACTCGAGGCAGAGCCCCAACGCCGTGATCATTTTGTACATCTCGTCGTCCGTTCCGTTCATTGACCGCACGGGTGTACGGCCCTACGATCAACACAGTACGGGCAGCTGGCCCGCGCAAGGAGGACGACGTCGTGAAGCATACCAAGCGTTTTGTGATAGTGGCTCTGGCCCTGATGGTGTTGACCACCATGGCATTTGCCGGCGGGAGGCCGGAACCAGGTGTCCAGCCAGGTGCGGCAGGAGTTGATCGCCATCCGGAGATCTCGATTCTGATCAATGAATCGCCGTGGCTGGGAGCCTTCCGCCAGATTGTGGAACTCTATCAGCGCCAGACCGGGAACCGCGTTGAGATTGTCGGCAGTCCCTACGGGGCGCTTCTGACGCGGATCACCAACTCACTGACCGCGCCGGAAAGCGAGTTTGACATCGTGATCCTGGACGAAGTCTGGGCCAATCAGTTCTACGAAGGCGAGCTGGTCGCCGCGCTGACGGACATCGACCCGAGCTTCTCCTTTGATCCAGGCATGCTCGAGTACAACTGGGTGACCCGGTGGGACCACGAGCTCGGCACCAACGCCGAAACCGGGAAGATCTATGGCGTGCCCATCAACGGTAACATGCAGATCATGTACTACCGTAAGGACCTGCTCGCCGACGCGGGCTTCGATCCGCCGCAGACCTGGGATGACGTATTTCGCATTGCCGAACATTTCTACAATCCCCCCTCGATGTACGGGATGGTCGGACGCGCAACCGGACGGCCGGATTTTGGATACCAGGCGGTGTTGCACAGCTTTGACGGATTCCTCCTCCGCTACCATCCAGAGACTCGGGACTGGGAAGTCGGTGTGAACCAGCCGGCAGCCCTCGAGGCGCTCAATCTGTGGCTTCGCCTCGTACGCGAGTACAGCCCGCAGGACTACGCCAGCATCGGACAGGCGCAGATGATCTCGCTGATGCAGTCGGGCCGGATCCCCATTATCTACACGGTCACCGCCGCGGCGCCCAACTTCGACAATCCCGCAGCGTCAACCGTCGTGGGCAAGGTCGGCGCAACCGTGGTTCCCGGACCGGCACCCGGGCGAAACGCGCCAACCACCGGAATCCAGCCGTTCTCTATTCCCGCCAACCTGCCGCTGGCGCGCCAGCAGGCAGCGCTCGCCTTCCTCAAGTGGGTCATCCAGCCCGACATCCAGCTGGAGTTCGGTCGGGCCGGCGGAATTGTCACCCGGCAGGACGCTTGGGAAGCGCTTGCCCAGGACCCCAAGTTCTGGTGGGCCCAGGCGGTCGCAGATAGCACCCCTTATGCACGGGCACAGATTCGCGTCACCCCGGGTGGACGCATCTTTGACGTGCTGGAAGGACTATTGCGCCAGGCGGTAGCCGGAGACCTTACTCCACAGCAGACCCTTGCGGCGGCAGACCGCGAGATCCGTTCGATCATGCTCGACGAGGGATATCGCCTGCGCTGAGCGCTCGCGAATACCAAACACGCTTTGATACTATCGCACCGGTGTCGTTCAGACGGCACCGGTGTATCCAAGGTTGATACTGTATGCGTACAAGTGGATCCGGAACTCTCGACGACCTCTTCAAGTATCTGGCGCTGGTGCCGCTGATCGCCATTCTTGTGGTGCTTGTGATCGCGCCGGTGGGACAGCTGATTGTCACCAGCTTCTCACGGGTGCGATTTGCCTCGGGCGCGGTTGTATTCTCTCCGGTGGGGCTGGAGAACTACCGAAACGCCCTGCAAGACCAGGTTGCATTGCGCGCCCTGCTGAACACAACGGCGCTTGCCGTCATCAGTGTCACCATCGAGACCCTCCTCGCGGTGATTCTTGCCATCTCAGTCGGGTATGTTCATCGCGGAAACCTGCTGTTTCGCACCGTCTTCATATTCCCAATGCTCCTGCCGCCAATTGCGATCGGCGTCATGTGGCTCATGATTCTCGATTTCAACTACGGCGTGCTGAACGCGGTGCTCGCCGCTCTCGGGGTGAACGGACCGGCGTGGCTCGCTCACCCGCGGCTGGCGTTCCCATCGATCATCGTGGTGGACATCTGGCACTGGACCTCCTTCGTCTTTCTGATCGTTCTCGCGGGCGTCGAGACCCTTCCTCATGAACTCTCGGAATCCGCCCGAATCGACGGCGCGTCGGAACGGCAGATCGTGTGGCAGATCATCCTTCCTCTCCTGCGCCCCATCATCCTGGTTGCGGTGATCACTCGAACTATCTTCGCTTTCAAGGTTTACGAGCAGATCTTTCTCCTGACCGACGGCGGCCCAGGAAACCGAACGGAGGTAATCAGCTCGTACATCATGCGCGTCTTCTTCAACCAGAACCGCATGGGATACGCCGCGGCCCTCTCGGTTCTCACGCTGATTTTCATCACCGTTCTGGTGATCGGCTTCATGTATCTGCAGAGCCTGTTGACCAGGGAACGCGAGGCGCGCTCATGAAGGCGCCCCGTCTTGATCGGCTAGTGATTTTCAGCATCCTGGTGTTTGGCGTCGTGGTGACGCTGATTCCGATCGTGGTGGTATTCCGGACCGCCCTGCAGCTTCCCCGAGACATCATCTCCGGAGGATTACTGTTCAGCCCATCGCTGCATAACATCCAAAGCACCTTCGGAACCTATCGCTTCGGGCGGTTGATGGTGAACAGCCTGGTATCCGCATCGGGGGCTACGGTGATTGTGCTGGCAGTTGGAGCGCTGGCGGGATTCAGTCTCGGAATCTTCACCTGGCCGCGCTGGTGGACCGCCCTCATCCTCGCCACGCTGCTGATGATTCAGATGCTGCCGCCGGTTGTGTTCGCCGGGCCGTTCTACCTGATCTCCCGTCAGGTTGGGATCTACAATACCCCGCTGGCACTGATCATGGCCTACATCGTCCTGCAGACACCGCTGGCGGTTCTCATTCTTCACCGGTTCTCGCGATCGATCCCGGGAGAACTGATCGAAGCAGCCCATATGGACGGCGCGCGGCACCACGTGGTGTTCACCCACATCTGCCTTCCCCTCATGACGCCCGGGCTTGCGACCGCTGGCTTGCTCTCGTTCGTCTTCAGCTGGAACGACTTCATGTTCGCCGTGTCGCTGTCCAGCACCACCAGGGCGATGACGATCCCCGTGGGAATCGCCAACTTCGCTCAGGATTTTCAGATCCTGTACGGCAATATCGCGGTGGCCGCTGCCTTTGCGGCGATCCCCGGATTTCTGATGGTACTGTTTGCACAACGCTACGTGACGCGGGGACTTACCATGGGAGCGGTAAAAGAATGAACTCTGCACATCGGCCGAACATTCTGCACATCTTTGTCGACCAGATGCGCTTTGACTGCATTGGCGCTCTGGGCAATCCATATCTCAGAACCCCTGCGCTTGACCGGCTTGTGCAACGGGGAACGGCGTTTACCAGCGCGTACAGTCCGTGTCCGGTCTGCATACCTGCCCGCTGCTCCATGATCTACGGGCAGTACCCGCACAACACCGGCTGTTACGAGAACAGCACCATGCCCGTCGATGGTCGGGAGAGTCTGATGGATGCACTGTCGGGGGCGGGGTACCGCACCCACGGCATCGGGAAGTGCCACTTCTCGCCCGACTCCGCCGCGCTGCGGGGATTTCAGACCCGCGAGACGCAGGAGGAGCTGCCGAATCATCGCGACCACGATGATTATCTGCAGTTTCTCGCCAGCGACGGGTACCGGCACGTGACCGATCCGCACGGCGTTCGCGGCGGAATGTACTACATCCCCCAGGTCTCACCCATCGCGCAGCAGCACCATCCAACGCAGTGGATCGGTGACCGGGCGCTGGAGTTTGTTTCCGCTTCGGAGCGGCGGGACCAGCCGTGGTACCTCTACGCCGGGTTCATCCATCCGCACCCACCGTTCTCGCCGCCGGCACCGTGGCACAAGCTGTACGGTGTCGACGAAGTGCCCGTGCCGTTTGTTCCCCACCAGTACGAACAGCTGCTTACCTACGTGAATCGGGCCCAGAACCGGTACAAGTACCGCGACCAAGGCACCGACCTGAACCTTGTCCGGCTGATTCGCGCGTACTACTACGCATGCATCTCCTTTATCGATTACCAGGTGGGCCGACTCCTCGATGCCCTCGAGCAAGCTGGCACCCTCGATACCACCCTCGTGGTGTTTGCGTCCGATCACGGGGAGTACCTGGGCGATTTCTCCTGTTTTGGAAAACGGGGGATGCACGACGTATCGGCCCGTGTGCCCCTGATCGCCTCACTGCCTGGCGTGTTTCCGTCGAACAGCCGGTGTGAGCAGCCGGTGAGTCTGGTGGATCTGGCGCCCACCCTGATTGCCGCGGCCGGCGGTGACCCGGGCGCAACGGGCAGCCACCGGCTCGACGGGTTGCCGCTCCAACAGATTGCCGCCGGTGAAGGCGAGCGGGACGCGGTCTACGCGCAGCTTGCCTACACGCGTCAGATGGACGGCACAAATCCTGACGGCTTCGTTCCCGACACGTCGATCTCCGAGGACGAGCGGGCAGCCGGTTCGCTCTACATGGCGGTCACCCGGAAGTTCAAGTATATCTACAGCGCATCCGACCGGATCGAGTTTCTCTTTGATCGACGTCTCGACCCGCTCGAGTCACGAAACCGGGCTCACTCACCCAACTTCCGGCATCACACGGTCAAGATGCGAACCCTCATGATGGATCACCTCCGCGCCGGAGGCGAGACCGCGGGACTCGACGGTGATCAATGGAAGGAGTTCCCCCGCCGCGAAGTTCCAGCGGATCCGGACTACGGGTTACTGATTCAGGATCAACCGTGGGCGGACACCCGGATTCCGGGCTACAGCCGCTGACTTGATCCGGTGGAGCTGGCCGAGCGGCATGGTCCGTCAGGGAGCGCCCGTTCGTTCCGCTTACTGGTGGGTTCTTCGCCACTGCGTTGGGCGCACGCCGGTGACGCGCGCGAAGACCCTTGAGAAGTGGTATTGATCGGCAAACCCGAATTTTTCGGCGATTGCCCGCAGCGGCGTGTTGCCCGCACCGAGGTCGGTTTTCGCTGCATCGATCTTTCGCTGAAGGAAGTACTGGTACGGCGCGATTCCCACCTCGGCACGAAAGATTCTCCGAAAGGTTGACGTTGGAAGTCCCGCTTCTCGAGCGATCTCATCAACCGACACCTGATCAAAGAGATGGGCCGCCATGATCGCCTTGGCGCGATCAACCGGCGTTCGCGCTCCGGCCGACTTTCGCCGCTCGTGGACGCGGTTCACAAGCTTCGCCACCAGCAGAACGATTGACGCGCCCAGCTCACGCTGCGCGTCGCCGGTTTTTGATGCCCCGATCGCCAGAAGCTGTCGGTACATCACCACCACGTCGCGGCACAGCTCGGTCTGGGCTACGGGATAGAGCTCATCGATGGCGGTACAAACGCGTCGCTCCCGCATGGACTGCCCGCCGAAGGTGACGTAGTAGATGCAGTACGAACGACTTCGATCGAGGGTGATGCGGTACCGGCTGTCCGGCGGCAGGGAAATCACCGACCCCTGCTGAATCGGGTGCTCGCCACCGTCGTCGAGCCGGAGCATCGCCGACCCGGTCACCATGTACGCCAGGAACCAGTCGCCCGTGAGGTGCTGCGTTCCGTCAAACTGCGATACCGGCTGATCCGGCTGGACCCGGACACGAGTCGGGCTACCACCGCGCTGCGGCGCCCCGAGTCCAGCGGACTCCATCCCCACCACGGAGCAGGTTACCCCGAGCGGTTCGGCCGCCGGCGGCAGCGCTACCCGATACACCCTCGACGGAGGAGCACTTCGAGCCTGCCCGCGGCCGGGGTCGTTTGCGTTGTTGCGCTCATCGGCTGGGCCGTCCGTCATCGAGTCCCTCTGCTCAGCGTCCATTATACCGGAGGTTTCGGGCGGAATACAGCCGAATTATCTCCGTATACAACGAACCGTTCCCGCGCTACCATGAATTCACAAAAGGAGCA
>REDM01000143.1 GCA_007693485.1 Spirochaetaceae bacterium | reverse complement strand
GCCTTGTTTACAGTGGGTAGCAGATTGTTTATCATTCGCTAAGCGAGAACCCTGGTGGCACAGTTCACACATCTTCACACCCACTCTGATTACAGCCTGCTCAAAGGGGCCGCGACCGTCAATGCTCTGGTGAATCGAGCGCGAGAAATGGGCATGAGCCACCTCGCGCTTACCGATGACGGTGCGATGTTTGGTGTGTTGGAGTTCTACAAGGCATGTCGGGCCGCCGGTATCACGCCGATCGTCGGTATGGACGCATTCGTGACGACCGGACCCCGTACACTGCGTTCAACTCACGAAGCGGAAAATCGGGTTGATCGACTTGTTCTGCTCGCCACCGATGAGCGGGGCTACAAAAACCTGATCCAGCTGAGCTCCATCGGCTACACCGAAGGCTTCTACTACAAACCGCGAATCGACCGCGACGTGTTACGCGAGCATGCAGAGGGGCTCATCGCGCTGAGCGGTAATCTTTCTGGTGAGGTTCCTCGGATGTTGCGCCAGAACCGGTTCGACGAGGCGAGACTCGCGGCGGAGCGCTACCGGGAGCTCTTTGGTCCAGACCGGTTCTATCTGGAGTTGCAGGATCACGGCCTACCGGAACAACGGATTGTCAACCAGGGTCTGCGGCAACTGTCGACTCAGACTGGAATACCGGTCGTTGCCACCAACGACGTCCACTACGTGAACCGTGAAGACGCGAACGCCCACGACGTACTCATGTGCATCGGCTCCAACCGCAAGAAGCACGAAACCAACCGCTTTCGATTCTCGTCCGATCAGTTCTACCTCAAGAATGCCGACGAGATGACTGCCCTTTTCGCCGAGGTGCCCGAAGCGATAGAGAACAGCATGAGGATTGCTGAGCGGTGCCGGCTCGAAATCGACCAACCGGGACCGCGCTTTCCGGACTACGAGATTCCCGAGGTGTTCTCGAGCCCTGACGACTATCTCCGTCATCTTACCTTGCAGGGGCTTGAGGAACGGTACCAGCCGCTCACCAACGAAATCCGCAGCCGGGCCGAATACGAACTCGACACCATTATCTCGATGCAGTTCACCGGCTACTTTCTCATTGTCTGGGACTTCATCAAGTACGCACGTGACCACGGTGTTCCGGTTGGGCCCGGGCGAGGTTCGGGTGCGGGATCGATAGTTGCGTACGCGCTTCGCATCACCGACATCGATCCACTGCACTACGGTCTTCTCTTCGAGCGCTTTCTCAACCCCGACCGAATCTCGATGCCGGACTTTGATATCGACTTCTGCTACGAACGAAGATCTGAGGTCATCGATTACGTGCACCGCAAGTACGGTGCGGAGCGGGTGGGACAGATAATCACCTTTGGCACCCTGAAGGCCAAGGCCGTGATTCGAGATGTTGCCCGCGTGCTGGACATCCCCTATGCCGAGGCTGATGCCATCGCAAAGCTGGTTCCAGCCGGGCCGAAGGTGTACCTGAAAGATGCCATCGACGCAGAGCCTGAGCTCAAGGCGCTGTCGGGCCGAGGAGGCGTCTACGCCGAGCTCATCGATGTCAGCCTCAAACTCGAAGGCATGCATCGTCATGCGTCAACCCACGCGGCCGGTATCGTCATCGGGCAGAAGGCGCTGACCGAGTACGTCCCCCTCTATCGCGATCCCAAAACCGGTTCGATCTCGACGCAATACACCATGGATCAGCTCGAGGATTGCGGGCTGGTGAAGATGGACTTCCTCGGTCTCAAAACCCTCACTCTGATCGAACACACTCAGGAAATCGTTCGATCCGGCGGGATCGAGCTCGACATGGATCGGGTTCCCGACGACGACAGCCCAACCTTCGCAATGCTGGGCGAAGGAAAGAGCACCGCCGTATTTCAGTTTGAAAGCTCCGGCATGCAGGGAATTCTTGCGAAGGCAAAGCCCGAGCGGATCGAAGATCTGATTGCATTGAACGCGCTCTATCGCCCGGGGCCAATGGAGAACATCGATCAGTTTGTCGACTCCAAAAACGGGCGTATACCGATTCGCTTTCCCCTTCCGCAGCTCAAGGATGTACTGGCCGAGACCTACGGGGTCATCGTATATCAGGAACAGGTGATGGAGATCGTGCGGATCGTGGGTGGGTTCTCCCTTGGCCAAGCCGACATCCTCCGTCGCGCGATGGGGAAAAAAAAAGAGTCCGAAATGGACCGGATGAAGAAAGAGTTTCTTTCCGGTGCCGCCGAACTGGGCTTCTCGCAAGCGCAGGCGGAATCGATTTTCGACCTTCTGAAGCCGTTCGCCGGATACGGGTTCAACAAATCTCACGCTGCTGCCTACTCCGTCCTTGCCTACAAGACCGCTTACCTCAAGGCTAACTTCCCGGTAGAGTTCATGGCGGCCAACCTCACCAACGAAATCAACAACTCGAAGAACTTCGCGTGGTACATGGAAGAGGCGCGCGCGATGGGCATCACCATCCGCCCGCCTGATATCAACCTGAGCCGGAAGAACTTTTCCGTGGTTGATGGAACGATTGTCTTTGGCTTGATTGGAATCAAAAACGTCGGCGGCGCCGCGGTTGAAGAGATCGAACGAGAACGTGCCGCGGGAGGAGGGTTCTCGTCGTTACAGGATTTCCTCGAGCGTGTCGATCTCAAGACCGTGAACCGCAAGGTGGTCGAGGTGCTGATCCAGACCGGAGCATTTGACTCACTCGACACCCGGCGCGCAACCTTGCTGCACAACCTTGATCGATGCCTCGATCAGGCTGCCGACGCCAAAGAGCGGGCGAGATCGGGGCAAACATCGTTATTTGATGGAGACGATTCCCTCATGGTCGCAGAGCTCGAGGAGGTGCCGGAATGGGAGAGCATGGAGCGACTCCGCCTCGAACGAGAAAACCTTGGGTTCTTCTTTTCCGGCAATCCACTCGACGATGTGCGCGATATCTGGCGAAGAACGGTGACGCTGAATCTTGCTGACACATCGGAGGCAATACTCGATCGGCGATACAACCTGATCGGCCTGCTGAAATCGGTTCGGGTTATCCAGACGAGAAACGGGGGTTCGATGGCCTTCGCAATGCTGGAAGACTACCGAGGCTCAATTGAGGTAGTCTTCTTCGGAGACGCATACGAGCAGTACAAGGATCAGCTCGCCGAAGACCGCGTTGTGGCTATGGTTGGCAAGCTCGAATACCGCAAGGAGAAGCGCCAGATTGTGGTGCAGGAAATGCGCGACCCCCATGAGCTGGAAGAAACTGATTCGGGGGAAGTGCACATTCGGATCGACCACGTCGCGGCCGATCCGGAAGCGCTGAAACAGCTTCGCGCGTTTCTCTATGAGCGCGCAGGACATTGTCCCGTCTTCCTGCACATCGGTAGCAACGGAAGTGAAACAGTAGTGCGCGCATCGGCGCAACTCAGCGTGACCTCGAAATCGGGAGTTCTCGACGAAATCCGCGGCTACCCTCACGTTCTCGACGTGTGGAAACAGGAAAAGGAGTTTTTATGATTCAGTCGATCATGCGTGTCATCAGCATGGCACTCTCACTGTACATGCTCGTTCTGTTGGTCCGGATCCTCATGAGCTGGTTTCAGGCTCCGTCGTACGGAAGAGCAACCGAGATGCTGGCCCGTGTCACCGATCCGTACCTGAACTTCTTTCGCAGACTCACCTTCATGCAGATTGCACACGTCGATTTTTCTCCGGTGCTTGCCCTGATCTCGTTGTCCATTCTCAACGACGTTGCCAGTTCGCTGGCATTTACCGGGCGTGTCACCGTCGGATTCGTACTGGCCCGACTTCTCTCCTCACTCTGGTCGGCAACGTCGTTCTTCTTCACCATGTTTCTGATCCTCGCAGTGGTGCGACTTCTGGCAATCATGCTCGGGTTGAACAGCGCCAGCCGATTCTGGATCACCATTGACCGTTTACTCCAGCCACCGTGCTATTGGGTAACGCGAAAGATCGGACAGGGTGTCGCCAGCTACCCCACCGCCCTCGGTCTGTTCGCCGCAATTGTGTTCTTGGTGCTCCTCGCAGGAAACCTGCTGATCGCCCGGCTGGTGGCGACACTGGTACAACTGCCGTTCTGATCTGCGATGCTGCTCGTTGAGCTGGAGCAGTCGGTCCAGCAGATCAAGCGCGTAGGGCCGGCAACCGCCCGAGCCTTTGCCCGACTCGGGATTGTCACCGAGCGGGACCTGCTGCTTCATCTGCCGCGCGACTACCATGACCGCACAATCACTCGCTCCATTTCTGAAGCACGCGATGGCGTCGAGTGCAACACCGTGGCCGAGGTGATCGCTCACGACACCATCGGCTGGGGGCGAAAGAAGACCCTGAAGGTGTACATAAAGGATGCGAGTGCATCCGCCGCATTGATCTGCTTTGGCCGCGATTTTCTCGCGACCCGGCTAAAGCCGGGCGTTCGTATTCGGCTGGCGGCTGCGTTCTCCTATCGATACGGTGAGTTGCAGTCCAGCAGCTTTGAATTTGAAGAAGTCGATTCGCCACCTGCCCTCTTTGGCCGGGTGCTACCCGTATACCCTCTCTCTGAGGGGTTAACGCAGTCGATCGTGCGCAGCGCAGTGGCTCATGTGTTGGACACCAGTGCGCGTCACATTGAAGACGCGATCCCACAGCCGCTGAGACGAACGCGAACCCTCCGGTCGGCCCAAGAAGCGCTGCGTGCGGTACACCAGCCGGAAACTCGCGAAGAGGCCGAGCAGGCACGACGCACCCTCGCATACGAAGAGCTCTTTCTGCAACAGATGCGGCTGTTGCTGCGATCACCAACGCGAGCGTCGCGCAGCCGGCGCCCGAAGCTCCCCGACAAGTTGCGCGAGCGCGCGGTAGCTGCGCTCCCGTTCGCGCTCACCGACGATCAGAAACAGGTGATCGTCGAGATTATTGCCGATCTCAACGGACCGACGGTGAGCGCTCGCCTCTTGCAGGGTGACGTGGGATCGGGAAAGACCCTCGTGGCGTTTCTGACCGCGTTGCCGGTGATTGAGGCAGGACGACAGGTAGCGTTGATGGCTCCCACGGAGCTCCTCGCGCGCCAACATGCCAATACCGCCGAGAACATGCTGGGGCCCCTCGGTATTCGTGTGTGCCTGCTTACCGGCTCCATACCCGCTCGCGCCCGGCAACCGCTGCTCGAGGCGGTAGCCGATGGGAGTGCGCAGCTGGTAATAGGCACTCATGCGGTGTTCAGCGATGCAACCCGCTTCAACGATCTGGGCTTCATTATCGTTGACGAGCAGCACCGATTTGGCGTCAGCCAGCGCGCCGCCCTCGTCCAGAAGGGTCGCGACGCGGACCTCCTTCTCATGACCGCAACACCGATCCCCCGGACACTTGCGCTCGCATTCTACGGTGATATGGAAACATCAACCATCCGCTCGCTCCCGCCGGGACGACAAGCAATTCGCACCCACCTCGCTCGGATGTCCAATGAACACAAGGTCTACCAGACCGTTCGCCGTGAGCTCACTTCGGGAAGACAGGCCTATTTTGTCTACCCGTTGATCGACCCGTCGGATCGCAGCGAGATGAAGAATGCCGAGACCATGTACGACCGTCTTCAACGCGAGATATTTCCGGATTGTTCCGTGACGCTCATACACTCACGCGTGCCGGAAGAAGAAAAGCGCGAGCGGATGGAGCAATTCGTTCAGGGACGGACACAGGTCCTCGCTGCCACCAGTGTCATCGAGGTGGGAGTGGACGTGCCGAACGCAACCTGCATGGTAGTCGAGCACGCCGAGCGCTTCGGACTCGCGGCGCTTCATCAGCTGCGCGGCCGCGTTGGGCGTGGCGAGCACCAGTCATACGCGTTCTTCGTCTATTCGGACGATCTCAGCGAAGACGCCAAGGCGCGGCTGCGAATTCTGCACCGGACCTCCGACGGCTTCGCGGTCGCGGAAGAAGACCTTCGCATGCGTGGCCCCGGCGACCTCATCGGCGTGCGGCAGTCCGGCTTCTTCCGTCTTCACGCCGCCGACCTCACCAGAGATGCCGATCTGTTGGACACAGCGAGACAGGATGCACGCAACCTGTGCGACAGTGACCCGACCTTGGCCTCCCAACCGTTGCTGAAACGTCTGGTCGAAATTCACGATCATATGGAGGCACGCGCCGTATGAACAACCGCATCGAGAAACCAACAGGATGTCGCTCGTGCGCGTAATCGGTGGACGATATCGCGGGCGCACGATCACCTGTCCTCCAGGTGTGATTCGGCCTGCCATGGATAAGATGAAGGAAAGCATTTTCTCCTCCCTCGGAGATCTGGATGGGTTTTCGTTCCTCGATCTGTTCTCGGGATCGGGCTCGATCGGCATTGAGGCGGCATCGCGTGGCGCTTCGCCCGTGGTTCTGGTGGAACGCGACCGCGGTAAGCTGACCACCCTCAACGCCAATACAGCATTTGTGGAAACCGAGATCCGCGTGGTGTGCGCGCCGGCCGAACGTTTCCTCCTGCGGGCATCCCATTCATTCTCTCTGATCTTTCTCGACCCGCCCTTTGACTACCCCTACAAAACCGACATTCTCACCAAAACAACGCGATCCAGGGCGGTTGGGCCGACGTCAACGGTCCTCATCCACCTCCCAACCCGCGAATCCCTGCCTGACCGTATCGGAATGCTTCGGCAGACCGACCGGCGAATATATGGAGGGTCAGCGGTGGTATGGTTTGGTCCGGATGGAGACCGGTAAAAAATGCACAGACTTTGGAACACATCCTCTTGTTCACCAACGGATTGGCTTCTGTTATAGTATCCCCAGCCCGCATCAGGAGTGCTTCGTGAAACCAGACCTCCGTGGCCGCCTGCGCATTCCCCAGGGAACCGAGGGGTTCTATCTGGATGAGGCGTATCGACACAATATGCTTACCGCCGACGTGCAGCGACTGCTCTACCGTTGGGGGTACCTCCCGGTTCAAACCCCCGTATTCGATTTCTATGATTCCTACGCGGGCCTCCTGAGCGCGGAAGAAAGCCGAAACGTCTACCGTCTCATCGATCGCGAGGGCGATCTGCTGATGCTCCGCTCCGATGTCACCCTGTTTCTCGCCAAACAGATGGGGATGATTCTCACAACCGAGGACCTTCCGATGCGTGTCTGCTACGCCGACACTATCCTGCGCCATCAACACCCCGACGATATCTCCAAGAACGAGTTTTTCCAGACCGGTGTGGAGCTTATCGGTCCCGACGATATCAACGCCGACGCGGAAGTCATTCTGCTTCTGCAGCAAACGCTCGCGACGATCGGGATTGACCGCTATTTCATTCACGTGGGGTCACGCGCACTGTTCAACGCAGCGTTTCCGGATTTGGACGCACCGTCGGCTCGGGCTCTGCGCCGGGCGGTCGTGTTGCGGGACACCGGCACCATCCGGGACATCTGTACCGGGCTGCGGGTTCCCCCAGATCGCGCCGATCTGTTGCTGGAACTGTTCGCCTTCATCGGCAGCGACCGTGAGCTCGCCGCGCTCACGGCACGCTTCGATGCGGTCTTTACCGAGGCCGAGCGCGAGGAGATTATCCGCGTGCGTTCGCTTGCCGCACTCTTGTCGGAGGCAGGCGACGGCGAACGCGTCCGCATCGATCTGTCAGAAATCGGAAGCCAGCCCTACCACACCGGTGTCGTCTTTCAAGCCTACGTGGACGGACTCGATTCTTCGGTTGCCGCCGGCGGGCGGTACGATCGTCTCTACGGCGTCTTCGGATTTGATGTTCCGGCGGTGGGCTTTTCGGTCATGCTCCGTAAACTGCAGGAGCAGACCGCTGGAAACGACCGCTACGCCCCGCCGCAGCCGGCGAGAGCGACAGGCACGGCGTTCGTCGAGCGGGTACGCGACGCGGAAATGCGTCGATCACGTGGCGAAAGCGTCAGCCTGTGAGAGAGGAGAAGCGCTTCATGTCCAACGAGTCTTCCTTGGAAACCGCACAGGCCCCGACGGGACCCCTGACCTTTGCCGTCCCTAAAGGACGTCTGCACGACGATATTCGAACGCTGTTCGCCGCGCGGAACATGCCGTTTGAGTTCGAAAACCGCAAACTCGTGACGGACGATCAAACCGGTTCGGTTCGCTTCATGCTGGTCAAGAACAGCGATCTCCCGGTCTACGTGCATCATGGTATCGCGGGCCTCGGCGTATGTGGAGACGACGTTCTGTACGAATCCGGCTTTGATTTTGTACGGCTGCTGACATTCCCCTTTGGCGGTACCCGCATGTGCCTCGCGGCGCGACGGGATCACGATCCTGCGCAGGACCGCGGACGGCTGACGGTTGCGACCAAGTTCACCCGATTCGCCCGGGACTTCTTTCACAATCGGGGTATCCCGGTTGAGGTAATCAAGCTTGGAGGGTCGGTGGAGCTCGCACCGGTTCTTGGGCTTGCGCCCTACATCGTCGACCTCGTGGAGACCGGATCCACCCTGGTGGCAAACAATCTGGCCGTCACCGAAGAACTCACACGGATCTCGGTTCACCTGATTGCCAACCCAGCGTACTACAAGTTTCACTATGCTGCGGTCAACCGCCTGGTCGACGCGCTGCGGGACAACGACAACTCGACCCCACAAAGGAGCGAAGCATGAATACCCAACGGGCAGAAATCACGCGAAACACCAAGGAGACGCGTATCTCACTCGCACTCGACCTGAGTGATGCATCAACCATCCAGATCGAAACAGGGATTCCATTCTTTGATCACATGCTCACCGGAATGGCCTTCCACGGGTCGATCGGGCTGGTGTTGCGTGCGGAGGGCGATCTGGACGTCGAGTATCATCACACCGTGGAGGATACCGGCCTGGTCCTTGGAGACGCCCTCCACCAAGTGTTTTCCCAGCTTGGAAGCGTTCACCGCTTTGGCTATGCGGCCATTCCCATGGACGACTCACTCGGTGAAGCAATCATCGATGTGTGTAATCGACCCTACCTTGTGTACCAGGCCGACTACCCGCAGGAATACTGCGGCAAGTTTCCCGTGGCGCTGTTTCGTGAGTTTTTCTGGGCACTCGCGGTGCGGGCCCGGATCAACCTCCATCTCATCTGCCGCTATGGATTGAACAGCCATCATATGACCGAGTCCCTCTTCAAAGCGATGGGCCGCGCGATCGCGCAGGCGTACGCACCGAAGGCCGGCGGTCAGGCGGCAATGTCCACCAAGGGTGGGTTGTAGGTTTCACTGACTTGGAATTACATTTTGTTTTGGTCTATACTAAATCGCATGGATCGGTAAGCAATGGCCGATAAACCAGGTAAACTGTCTCCCCTTCCGGGATTTGTGAAGGTGAGTCGTGACGCACGACCGGCCGTCACCGCGGAACAGCGTAGTGCTCTCATTCGCACGGCAAACGAAATGTTCAACCAAGGCAAGGTTGGAGACGCGAAACGCATTTTTCTGACTGTGGGATACTCGGACGGGTTGATCCGGGTTGGTGACTACCACATGAAGCGAAACGAACCTTTAGAGGCGTTTCGTATGTACTGGCTCGCACCGGACCGGGCCAAGACCGACGCAATGGTCGAAAAAATGGCACGGATCGTTCAGGTCTGGCTCCGACAGGACCAGGACTCCGACGAATATCCTCCGGTTGGTGCCGTCGACCGCTGAAAGGACTGAGTTTTGCAGGAAGAACATCACGAAGCGCGCACTCCGGATAACGGAGATGAGCAGTCGCAAGCCATAGCAATTACTGAATTGTCACAACGTGGCTATCAGCTACTCAAAGAGAATCTACTCGACGAGGCTGAAGCCTGTTTTCGATCGATTCTTGAGACAGAGCCACACAACAACTATGCCCTGGTGGGCATGGGGGATTTGCTTCGAAAGCGCCGGCAGTTTCGGGAAGCGGTTCCGTACTACGAGACCTGCCTGGAGCATCATCCCGAGAATAACTACGCTCTCTTTGGTCTTGCGGACTGCTTCAAAAGCCTCAAATACTATCACCGTGCCATCAAAATCTGGGAACGCTACCTCAAGCACGACGATGAGAACGTGACCGTGCTTACCCGCGTGGCCGACGCGTACCGAAAGGTTCGAGACTTTCGTGGATCCAAAGAGCTCTACCTTCGAGTGCTTGAAATGCAGCAGGACAACGCGTACGCCCTCATCGGACTGGGGCATCTCCATTACGACTTCAAAGAGTACGCCGGTGCACTGCACTACTGGGGCCGCATGTACGAGTTGCACGGCGACAACGTGGATATTCGTGTGTTGACTTCGATGGGCAACTGCCATCGCAAGATGAAAACATTCGAAGAAGGTGTTCCACTGTTTGAACAGGCGCTGGACCGGCAACCAAACAATTTCTACGCCCTCTTTGGTCTGGCCGACTGTTACCGGGGCTTGGGCCAACCGGAGAAATCGCTTCGATACTGGGAGAAAATCCTGGAACGCGACGAAGCCAACAAAGTGATCCTGACACGAGCCGGCGACGCGTACCGATGCATGGGCGATCTGGATACGGCGGAACACCATTACACCAAAGCGCTGAACATCGAATTTGATGAGTACGCGATTCTGGGGTTGGCCCTGATCAACAAGGAGCGCGGCAATCTGGACCAGGCAGTTGAGTCACTCACGAGTCTGATCCGCAACGACCCGAAGAACCACCGTTTGTACTTGGAGCTCGCCGAGTGCCGCATCGCGCTGGGCCACCGACGCGAAGCGAACGCTATCCTGTCCCAGCTGCATGACATGGGCGTCAAGGGTCGCGCTGTGTCTGCCCTGCAGGAAAAGCTCGGGCGGTAACCGCGTCTGCGCTTCAGTTCTCGAGTACCGCCTTGATTCTCCGCACTCCCTGAGAGCTCGACTGCTCTTTCACGATCCGGAAGCGGCCCAGCTGCGTGGTGTGCTCGACATGGGGGCCACCACACACCTCCTTGGAAAAGTCACCAATGGAGTAAACCTTCACCACCTCGTCGTACTTGTTTCCGAACAGGGCGATAGCTCCAGAGTCGCGCGCCTCTTCAAGAGTCATCGTTGCAAAGCTGACCGGAAGGTCTCGATCAATCTGTTCATTCACGATGGCCTCAACCCGCTGCAGTTCTTCGTCGCTCATCTTGTCGTGATGGGCAAAATCGAACCGCAGGCGCTCCTGGGTGATGTTGCTGCCTTTCTGGGCCACATGGTCACCGAGCACCATACGAAGCGCCTTGTGCAGAAGGTGGGTCGCTGTGTGCAGTCTGGTGGTCATCTCGGAGTGGTCAGCGAGCCCACCCTTGAATGTCTGGTTGCTGTCAAGCTTGGATGTCTCCTGGTGCTTTCGAAACGCCGTCTCAAAGCCCTCACGATCCACCGTAAGGCCGTGCTCCGAGGCGAGTTCTTCGGTGATCTCAAGCGGGAAGCCGAAGGTATCGTAGAGTCGAAACGCAAGGCGTCCCGGAATCACCCGCTCCGGATTCCGAAGGAGATTGGGCAGCAGTTTTTCGAATTCGTGCTCGCCCTTCTGCAACGTCGTCCAGAACCGAAGCTCCTCGGCGCGCATCTCTTCGAGCACGCGGTCACGGTTCTCGCGCAGACAGGGGTGCGGTTCCTGGTACATGTCGATTACCACGTGGGCCGGATCGAAGAGAAACTCGCGGGAGATTCCGAGCTTGCGGCCGTGGCGCACGGCACGACGAATGAGGCGACGCAGGATGTACCCCTGACCCACGTTCGACGGGGCAACACCGCGTTCGTCTCCGAGAATGAAACTCGCTGTTCGAACGTGATCGCTGATGATGCGAATCGAGTGATCGGTTTGCTCATCCTGCCCGTACCGCGCGCCGGTCAACTCCTCGATCCGCGCGATGATTGGCTGGAAGACCTCGGTTTCGTACACCGAGGTACGCCCCTGCAGGATTGCGATGGTGCGCTCGATCCCCATGCCGGTATCCACGCAGGTACGGCTGAGCGGCAGATAGCTACCGTCGGCCTGCTTGTTGTACTGCATGAAGACGTCGTTCCACACCTCCATGTACTTGCCGTCCGAGACTCCCGGGCGACTCGCTGAGGTACCGGGAATGCCGGTGTCAATAAACATCTCGCTGTCGGGACCGCAGGGTCCCGTCGCACCGGCCGGCCCCCACCAGTTATCCTTTCGCGGAAGGAAATAAATCCGTGAGTCGGGGATACCCAGGGAGCGCCACACCTCCGCTGACGCGTCATCCCGCGGTACGCCATCGTCACCTGCGAAGACGGTCACCGAAAGCTTGTCTGGCGAGATACCCAGCCAGCGCGACGAGGTGAGAAACTCGTAGCTCATACGAATGGCATCTTCCTTGAAATAATCACCAAGCGACCAGTTTCCCAGCATTTCGAAAAAGGTCAGGTGGCTGGAATCGCCGACGTCCTCGATATCTCCGGTGCGAATGCACTTCTGGTAGTTGACCAGCCGCTGTCCCGCCGGATGTGGCTCGCCCAGAATATAGGGAACAAGGGGGTGCATGCCGGCGGTAGTGAAGAGAACCGTCGGGTCATTCTCGGGAATAAGCGACTGTCCCGAAATTTCGACGTGATTCTTGGACACGAAGAAATCGATATACTTCCTGCGCAGTTCGTTGGCGGTCATGATGTTCTCCTAGAAGTCTTCCAACTCTGTTTTGGTGTACTCGTCCGCAAGGTCGGGAATCACGTACACGATCAACCCGCTCTTTTTGACCCGGATCTCAGCGAAACCCTTGTCTGCGAGTTTTTCGAGCACACGTTTCGCTTCATCCAGCGAAATGCCCGCCTCGATTGCAACTTCCGATGGGGTAATCACACCCCCGTTGGCCTTTGCGCTGTGCAATATGGTCTGCTCGACCGAGCGGGGCTTGGAACGCGGGCGCGCATCGTCAGGTTCACGCGTCACCGATACGTGGATCGGCCCGATGGCGTCACGATACCCCACGCGGAGTCGTGCTTCCCGCACCTGGGCCGGCAGGGTGAGCGCATCGTAGATCGTCCCGATCCCGAGGAGCCCGCCGGTCATAAGATAGAGAATCCCCGTACCAAACTTCCCGAGATAGAGCCGCTGGAGGCCCGCTACGCCAAAAAGCGAAGGAACCCAGAACAGATATGCCATACGAACAGAGTACACGCGTTACCTCGTTGTTCCCTTACTATATTCAAACAGGAGGGTATGGACAAGCGAAACCGGCTTCGGGTTCGCCGCACTTATACGTACTCGTCGGTCTCCCGGCGGACCACGATCTCACCTTCGTCCTCAAGGCGACGCAAGTGCTCCAGAAAAGCCCTCGACGCAATCTCGACATCACGCCGAGGAACCGGCCCTATGTGGGTATACTCTTCCGCAATGATGATCCGCCTGCGTTCGGAGACGTTTTTTATGATTCGCCCCCGGATCTCTTCGGTCTTCCCTTTCAGAATCAGAGCGATATCACGGTCGCTGAATTCCCGCAGAACCTTCTGCAGATCCTGATCATCGATCAGCAGCAGGGTCTCGATGGTGAAGAGGCGGTCCTGAATCTGCTCGAAGATCTCCGGCTCATCGCTCTGCAACTCCCGCAGAATCTCGCTCCCCTCTGCCGTGCCCATGGTACGGAGAATTCGCGCCAAGGCGCCCATACCATCCACTTCCTCGGTTTCGGCCGTCGCGTGCGCCCGGATCCTCTCCCGAAGAGATTCTTCCACCCGGGAGAGCACCTCGGTGTCAACGCGCTCCATGTGAGCGATCCGCCGAACCACCAGTGCCCTCGTGTCATCGGGGAGTCGATCAATGAGAGCGGCCGCCGACCGAGGGGAGAGATGGGCGGCAATCAGCGCGATGGCCGCGGGGGACTCTTCACGGGCGATCACCGCGAGCTGTTGCGGTTCCAGGTCTTCAAGAAACTCAAACGCACGGCCGGACTCCTTCGGTGCGATGCGCTCAAAGATCATCCGACCAACATCGATGCCAAACGCCCGATCCAGCATCTGGCGGGCAACCTCCGCACCGCCTTGCGGTTCAAGCCGCCGCTTCAGCTGCTCGCGGCCAAACTCTCCGAGGATCTCAGCGGCTTCCGCCGCCCCAAGCCGCGATATGGTAGTAATCTCGCGCAGCACCGCCTCAACCTCTGCTTCCGAGAGGTGGCGCAGCACCGCGGCTGCCTCATCCTTACCCACTGCCATCAGGAAGCGAGCGACCTTGGATACCCCTTTCGCGGCGGGGGTTCCGTCCGAAGCAACCTTGAGCAGCCCGGCCACGGAGCGAGCGTTGCGATCCGCCACCGCACCTGGTCCGGCAGGTTCAGGTCTATCAGTCCGTTGTGATGATCGCGGTTTCGCCGGTTCCGAGGCGGGAAGCCCCGACGGTACGGATGAGTCCATCGGTGGAGCAGCGGCCGGTCGGTTTTTACGGTAGGCGTCGGCGCGACGCTTGTTGAGGTCCATCGGTGTTCCCAGCATATCCGTCGAGCCCATACCCGGTCAAGTCGCCGGTTTTTTGACTCCCGCCCTTGACACCAAAACGGAAATCTCATATAAACAAGGCCACACGTTACTCGCCGCTGTAGCTCAGTTGGTAGAGCAGAGGACTGAAAATCCTCGTGTCATCAGTTCAATTCTGATCGGCGGCAAAGACCCTGCTTCGGCAGGGTCTTTTTTTTGCAGGGGTTTTGTCCCAGCGTGTGATTGCATTCCCGCCGCGCTTTCCACCATGAGCATCCCGTACCAAAAAAAAGCCGACCCCCGTAAGGAGGCCGGCTTCGCTCAACAGATGCTGGGTTCACCGTCTTCAGTCCGTTGGACTTATACGGTCCAACGGTCAACGGTTCTTGATGACCGCCTGTGCTGCTGCAAGCCGCGCGATGGGCACGCGGAAGGGTGAGCACGAAACGTAGTTCATGCCGGTTCGGTAGCAGAACTCGATCGATGAAGGTTCCCCGCCGTGCTCGCCACAGATACCAACCTTGAGCTTGTCGTTGGTTGCACGACCCTTCTTGGTTCCCATTTCCACAAGCTGGCCAACGCCGGTCTGGTCGAGGACCGCAAACGGGTCGTTCTCCAGAATACCCTGCTCCACGTAGAGCGGCAGGAAGCTTCCCACGTCGTCGCGCGAGTAGCCAAGCGTCATCTGGGTGAGGTCGTTGGTGCCGAACGAGAAGAAATCGGCAACCTTCGCGATCTCGTCGGCTACCAGGGCCGCCCGCGGGATCTCAATCATGGTACCGATCAGGTACTGAACCTTCGACTTCTTTGCGGCGAGGACCTTCTTGCAGATGGCCTCGGCGTTGTCGCGCAGCACCTGAAGCTCTTTCACGGTTCCCACGAGGGGAATCATGATCTCCGGCAGAACCTTGATCTTCGCGGCGGCACACTCGGCGGCGGCGCTGATGATCGCCTCGACCTGCATGTCATACACTTCCGGATAGGTGATGCCAAGACGGCACCCTCGATGCCCAAGCATGGGGTTGAGCTCGTGAAGCGAGACAATCTTCGCCTTGATCTTCGCCGGCGATACCCCGGTGATCTCTGCGAGCTCTTTGATCTTGGCTGCATCGTTCACCTGAGGAAGGAACTCATGCAACGGCGGATCGAGCAGTCGGATGGTAACGGGCAGACCGTTCATCGCCTTGAAGATGCCCTTGAAGTCTTTTTTCTGGTACGGGAGCAGCTTCTTGAGCGCCTTCTGACGCGCGGTGAGGTCTTCGGCCAGGATCATTTCGCGGAAGATACGGATGCGGTCTTCATCGAAGAACATGTGCTCGGTGCGGCAGAGCCCGATTCCTTCGGCGCCAAACTCACGCGCACGCTTGGAGTCCTCGGGCGTGTCGGCGTTGGTGCGGATGTTAAAGCCGACCTGGTCCAGACCGGGGCGTTTTGCCTGGTTACGAATCTTGTCGGTCCAGGAGAGGAAGGTCTTCAGCTCACCGGATACCTTGGGCTGAACCAGATCGAGGTGTCCGGCGAAGACTTCACCGGTGGAACCGTCGATGGTGATGAACTCACCTTCTTTGAACTTCTTCCCTTTGATTTCCATCACCTTGCCGGAAACCACCACTTCCTTGGCGCCGGCCACACAGGGGGTTCCCATGCCACGCGCAACAACCGCCGCGTGGCTGGTCATTCCGCCGGTGGAGGTAAGAATACCCTCTGCTGCATGCATGCCGCCGATATCCTCGGGTGAGGTCTCTTTGCGAACCAGCAGCACCTTCTTGCCCTGCTTCACCCAGGCCTCGGCATCTTCGGCGGTGAATACAATCTGACCGGTGGCCGCGCCGGGAGAGGCGTTGAGCCCCTTGGAGAGCACCTTCACGCCCTTCTTGCCCTTGGGGTCGATCATTGGATGAAAGACCTGGTCGAGCAGCTCGGGGGTCACGCGCTTCACCGCTTCTTCTTCGTTAATTACTTTCTCGGCGACCATGTCGACGGCAATCTTGACCGCGGCTGCGCCGGTTCGTTTTCCGTTTCGGGTCTGAAGGATGAAGAGTTCGCCCTGCTGAATGGTGAACTCCATGTCCTGCATATCACGGTAGTGGGCCTCGAGCCGGTCCTTCACCTCAACCAGCTGGTCGTACATCTTCTTGTTCTTCTTCTGCAGCGTCGAGATGGTGAGCGGGGTACGGATACCGGCGACGACGTCTTCGCCCTGAGCGTTGATGAGGTACTCACCGTAGAAGATCTTCTGTCCGGTTGCAGGATCACGCGAGAAACATACTCCGGTGCCCGAGTGGTCACCGAGGTTTCCAAATACCATCGACTGTACGTTCACCGCTGTGCCCTTGAGGCCGGTGATGTTGCTCATCTTTCGGTACGAGATCGCCCGCGGGTTGTTCCACGAACCAAAGACCGCGTTGATCGAGGCCCACAGCTGTTCGACCGGATCCTGCGGAAAGCCTTTGCCGGTGTGCTTCTTGTACACCTCTTTGTAGAGGCGTACGACCTCTTTCAGGTCATCGGCGTTGAGATCGGTGTCGAGCTCGACCTTCTTCTTCGCTTTCACCTTGTCCAGCTGGGCTTCGAAGTGGTGGTGATCCACACCCATGACCACGTTGCCAAACATGTTGATGAAGCGGCGATAGGAGTCCCACGCGAACCGCGGATTCTCGGCAAGTTTGGCGAGACCTTCGACCGCCTTGTCGTTGAGTCCGAGGTTGAGGACGGTGTCCATCATGCCGGGCAGTGAGGCGGCAGCGCCGGAGCGCACCGAAACCAGCAGGGGATCGTTTGCGTCACCGAGCTTCTTGCCCATCATTTTCTCGAGTCGCTCGAGATGATCGGCAACCTCTTTCTCCAGGCCGGCGGGATACTTCTTGCCGTTCTCAAAGTAGTGCGCGCAGACCTCGGTGGAGATGGTGAAGCCGGGAGGCACGGGCACCCCAACCGCCGTCATCTCGGCGAGATTGGCACCCTTGCCACCGAGCAGGTCGCGCATTTTCGCAGAGCCTTCGGCCTTTCCGCCGCCAAAAAAATAGACGTTCTTGTTTGCCATGATTGTTATTTCCCCCAGAAAGTGTTCAGTCGTGATGATTTGTCTTAATTCCGTACCCTAAAGAAAAAAGGCCCCCGTGTCAACAACGCGACACAGGAGCCTTTCTGTATGGTTCGATTCATTCGGTCTGCTCTGCCCCGATCTATGCTACATAGGCCTCGAGGAAGCGACTGCGCTTCGGGTGCTGCAGTCGTTTGAGCGCCTTCTTCTCGATTTGCCGAATACGCTCTTTCGTGAGGTTGTATTTGTCACCAATCTCCTTCAGCGAGAGGGGACTGCGACCGTTGAGGCCAAAACGGAACTGGATGATCTCCGATTCCTTGTCGCTCAGTGTCGCCAATACATCATTGATGTCGTCTTTGAGTGCCTTCTCGATCAGTTCTGCTTCCGGCTGCTGGTATCCTTCATCTTCCACAAAGTCGCCAAGAAGCGAAGAGTCTTTTTCCGCGTACACGGGAGTCTCCAGCGAGATAAGGTCGCGAGAAATATTGATGAGATCCGCCACGTGGTCCTGACTCATGTTCAAGGTCTCTGCGATACGACGCATTTCCGCGTCTTCCCCACGAACTCCCTGGATGTCCTTGCGGACCTTCTCAATCTGAACCAGCTCGTTTGCACGGTTGAGCGGCAACCGGATCATGCGCGACTTCTCGCAGATGGCCTTCAGGATTGCCTGTCGAATCCACCACACGGCGTAGGATATGAAGTGGTACCCCTTGTCGACATCAAATCGCTCGATTGCGTTCATCAGCCCGATGTTTCCTTCGCTGATGAGGTCGGACAGTGGTAAGCCCTGGTTCTGGTATTTCTTTGCTACGTTCACGACGAACCGAAGATTGGCTTGAACGAGCTTGTCCTTCGCGGACTTCTCGCCCTGTTCCGCGGCACGCGCGTAGCGCTCTTCCTCTTCTCGGGTGAGCAGAGGAATTTTGTTGATTTCTTTGAGGTATATTGAAAGTACGTTTTCGTCATCCCGGCTGGAACTGGAGTAATGTGCCGGACGGGTATTGCTGGTAGTAGGCATGCTCGTTCTCCTTTGACGTAATAGTAACTGCAAACATCATGCCATCTTTCCGCCAGGGCGGTTTTTGCCATATTTATATACCCATCATAGAGTTATCGAATTCTCGACAGAAGTCGATTTAACCATGTCAACGACATACTGTGTCGAATTGACCCGCATGCGTTATATCGGCCCCAATGTGTATCAAAACATACCAGAATACGTCTCTTTTTTGCTCCACCATGCGTCATGGTGCATTTTGCTTGACCTTGCACACCCTCCATCGTATATTGTGGCGCGAACACGGTTCATTCCAAGACACTCATTCATGTGATGCGACAGGAGGAAGAGCATGAAAATAAGCCCACTCGGAGACCGAGTACTGCTGAAAACGGAGAAAGAAGAGGAAAAGACCAAGAGCGGTCTGTTCATTCCCGAAACCGCCCAGGAAAAGACCCAGACCGCGGTAGTCGTCGCGATTGGTGACGACAAAGACGTGATCAAGGTAAAGGTCGGTGACAAGGTGATGTACGACAAGTACGCGGGGACCATCATCAAGATCGACGGGGTCGAGCACCTCATCGTCAAGATGGACGACATTATCGCGACGGTCGGTTAAGGCGCTTGGTCGACAGGCGGAGCACGATTCACGGTGAATCGTACTCCGCGATTCAGGAGCAGCAGCGGCACGCTGCTGCTTTTTTTTGGCACTGTTCCAAAGCCTGTGCATTTTTTGGGAAGACGATCACCACAGAAACCGCTCGATATCCTCCAGAATGGCCTGCGATGACTTGATCGACTGTGCCGTCTGCGGAAGGGACGAAACAAAGAGCGCGCCGTAGGGCTTGGATACGATGCGCGAATCGGTGACGATCACAACTCCCCGATCGTCGGCGCGCCGCATCAGTCGGCCAAAGCCCTGTTTCAGACGAATGACTGCTTCGGGAAGCGATAGACGGGCAAACGCGCTCTCGCCTCGGCTCGTCAGCAGGTCCATCCGCGCCCGCAGTACCGGATCGGTCGGCACGCGAAAGGGCAGCCGACAGATTACGACCACGCGCAAGGTCTGCCCCGGAGCGTCGACGCCCTCCCAGAAGCTGTCGGTTGCAAACAGTACGCTCGACGTGTCGGCGGTAAAGGCCCGAAGCAGTCGACTGCGGTCATCGTCACCCTGGCGCAGGACCGTGATCCCTGCGGCCGAAAGGTTCGGGTGCACTGCAGCATAGACGGCGTCCAGCATACCGTACGAGGTAAAGAGCACCAGGCCACTTCCTTCAGAAAGTTCCAATACCTCGGTCACGAAGCGCGACAGAAACGCAAGGTAGTCACCGGATTCAGGTGCGGGCGCGTCGGTGGGGGCGGCAAGCAGAACCTGGCGGTCAAACCGAAACGGCGACGGCAACGAGGCGAATCGCACGCGTTGGGAATCGGCTCCGTCCAGACCGACACGCTCCGCCCAGTAGGCAAACGATCCATCAACGCTCAGTGTCGCGCTGGTACACACCACCGTTTCAAACGGTTCGTAGACCGCTTCCGTGAGAACCGGTCCGATCTCCACCGGGGTTCCGACAAAGCGAACGAAGGGATCGCCACCCCCCGGGCGCCGATCCAACCAGTAGACCGTCTTGGGGTCATCTTCGCAGTGAGCGATGCGCTCACAGAGCGTTGCCACCTCCTGAAGCCTGCGTACGATCTGACGGGTCTCATGCACCTCTGGACGGTCGCGGTCGTCGTCACTCAGACCTCGAATGCGTACTGAGACGTAGTCGGTCAGCAGCAGAATCCGCGAACGCACCTCATCCATCTCCCGGTTGAGCCGTGCCCGTGTTTCGGAGTCGATGTCCATCGGCAGCCGGCGCGAAGAACCATCCCCGGCAAGCGCCACTGCGTTCAGTACGTCCGCGGCGGCATGAACCGAATCGATCATGCCCGGAAGCTCGCTCCACTGGTTGGCACCAAGCTGCTCGAGCAGTATCGACAACCCAAATGATCGCGTGCCCACCGAGCGATAGAGCCGCGCGCAGGAGCGCGCGATCGAGTGGCGCGAGAACGCGTGAGAGAAGTACGAGGTGGCACTCTGCTCCATGGTGTGAGCTTCGTCGATGATGAGACGCTGAAAAGGTGGAAGCACCGCGGCTTGATCAAAGCCGACGCCGCGGATGCGCAGCGCAAGATCGGCAAAGAGTAGATGATGGTTGGCAACCAGGATGCGAGCGGCGGCCGCCTCGCGTCGGGCGCGCATCACGAAGCAGTTTACCTGCTGTCGGCAGCGCATACCGGTACATGCGTCGGGGTCCGAATTCACGCGACTCCAGACCGCTTCGCTTACCGGAAAGGGCAGCTCACTCTTGCTCCCCGTGGGTGTTTCATCCGACCACTTCCGCAGCGCGGCCAGCGAGTCCCGGCCCATTCCCAGCAGCCCCTCTTCGTCAATTGCCTCCGACAGGCGTAAGGGGCACAGGTAGTTGCCCCTTCCCTTCACCAGAACGGCCTTCTCGCTCGTACCAAGAATCTTCTGCACCTCGGGGATATCTTTCTCAATCAGTTGCTGTTGCAGGGTGATCGTTGCGGTGGAGATCACCACTCGCTCCTCGTTGCTCGCCGCCCACGCGAGCGCGGGAATCAGATAGGCAAACGACTTTCCCGTTCCGGTTCCCGCCTCCACCACCGCAATCTGCGCTTCGTTAAACGATTCAGCCACCACAGAGAGCATCCGCACCTGCGAATCGCGTGGCTCGTATCCGGGGTGAAGGCGGCTCAAGGCCCCTCCCGGTCCAAGTACCTCGCAAAGAGCATCAACATCCAGCGGCTGCAGAGCTCGGCGGCGAACGGGCTCCACGACAACGACCAGCCGCTCAACCGCGTTGTCCACAATGAACGACCCAATACCTCCCGCGGCAAGTTGGGCGGCAACCTGGATATCGGCATCGCTTGGAGTGAGAACCCCCGAGGGATGATTGTGAATCACTACGTCGCCCCGCTCGGTGTGCACAGGTGGGGCGGCGACCGCGGTCTGGTGTCCATGAGCGGGGACGGTGACCGTATCGATCATGCCGACGCTATCCAGGGAGGCAACAAAGAGCACTTCGTTCCCATCCGCGTCTGCTATCGCGCGCTTCATCTGTTCTCGAACGGCTGGTATGATTCGTTCTTCTGCTCTCATGGTTTCTGCCGGTGCTCTTCGCCCGGCCGAGTATACGACACGGCGCCGGCATGGGAAAGCGCTTCGTCATCGCAGCGATATTGACAGGCGGTTTTTGACTGTCTTACAGTGAACCCCAACCCTGACACCCAGGTGTTACTGGAGGCTCTCATGAAAAAGATCCCGGTGGCCATCCTCGGCGCTACCGGCACGGTCGGACAGAAATTCGCCGTGTTGCTGGACAACCATCCCCAGTTTGAAGTGCGAGAGCTGGTCGCCTCCCCACAGTCGGCCGGCCAGCAGTATCAGTCGGTGTGCCGCTGGAAGCAGAATCAACCGATTCCCGAAGCGCTGCGCAGCATGGTCGTGAAGACGACCGACGCCCCACTGGACAGTGCCGTGCTGTTCTCAGGCCTGGACAGTTCGGTAGCGGGTACGGCGGAAACGTCATACGCCAAACGCGGTCACGCGGTGATCAGCAACGCAAAAAACCACCGTATGGATCCCGATGTGCCCCTCATCATCCCTGAGGTGAACAGCGACCACTTTGCCCTGCTCAAGCGCCAGCCATACGCGGGATCAATCACCACCAACTCCAACTGCTCCACCATGTTTCTCGCCATGGTGCTGGCCCCCCTGCATCGACGGTTTGGGGTGGAAGCGGTACACGTAACAACAATGCAGGCAATCAGCGGAGCCGGGTATCCGGGCGTAGCCTCAATGGACATTCTGGGAAACGTCGTTCCCTATATTGGTGATGAAGAAGAGAAGCTTGAAACCGAAGCGGCAAAGATTCTCGGCACCCTCGGTGACGGGGAAATCGTCCCTGCGCCCTTTGCGGTAAGCGCCCAGTGCAACCGCGTGCCGGTCTTCGACGGCCACACGGAAACCCTGTCGGTTCGCTTCGCTCAACGGGTCTCGCCTGAGGACGTCAGCGATTGCTTACGCACATTCACCGGTCCGCCTCAGGAGCTGAAGCTCCCCTCAGCACCCGACCGACCGATTGTGGTCACCGATGCACCCGACCGCCCACAACCGGCCCGTGACGTCTGGCTTGGCAACGGCATGGTAACCGTGGTGGGACGGATCCGCCCGTGTCCGGTGTTTGACGTCAAGATGGTGATTCTCGGGCACAACACCGTGCGCGGCGCCGCCGGTGCCGCGATTCTCAACGCCGAAGCGATGCTCGCGATGGGATACCTCGAACCGTGATTGTACTCAAGTTTGGCGGCACGTCGGTGCGCGATGCCCACTGGATGAGGCGCGTGATCGACATCGCGTACGACGCCCTCGACCGGGGTCCGCTGCTGGTCTCGTCGGCCATGACCGGCGCAACCGACGACCTGCTCGCCATGGCCGGAGCCGCTGCACGCGGGAATGGCGAAGAGGCACTGCAGCTCCTGGAAAACGTGCGCCGACGCCATCTGGAGGTCTGTCGAGACATTACCGACAGCGATGCCGGCCCTGCCCACGACGTACTCGAGCAGATGCTCGCTGAGGTCCGTTACCTCATTCAGGGCATTACTCTGGTGCGGGAGTGCACTCCCCGCACCCAGGATGCCGTGGTGAGCTTCGGCGAGCGGCTGGCCACCGTCCTGCTCACGGCAGAAACCGAGCGACGCGGCATTCCGGTCCAGCTGCTCGACAGTCGCCAGCTTGTTCGCACAGACGATCACTTCACCAACGCTGCGTGTATCGTCGAGGCCACCTACGACCTGATCCGGGCGAACGTTCATCCACATCCGGGCACGCTGCTCATTGCTCAGGGCTTTATCGGGGCAACCGCGGAGGGCGTTACGTCGACCCTTGGACGTGGAGGATCCGACTTCAGCGCCTCGCTCTTTGGATCGGCTCTTGGGGCCGAAGAGGTTCAGATCTGGACCGACGTCGACGGCATTCTCTCCGCCGACCCCCGCATCGTGGCAGATGCGGTGCTTCTCGATACCATCTCCTATTCTGAAGCCGCGGAGCTCGCGTTTTTTGGAGCCAAGGTTGTCCACCCGTTTACCATTCAGCCCGCCATCGAGCTGGGAATACCCGTCACCGTTCGTAACACCGGCAAGCCCGAAGGAACCGGCACGCGCATTCACGCCGCGGTTGACGTACACGGAGTTCGCGCGCTTGCGGCGAAAAAAGGTGTCACGGTGATATCCGTGCACAGCTCCCGCATGCTCAACGCGTACGGATTCCTGAGTCGCATCTTCGGCGTATTCGAACGGTTTCGGATATCGGTCGATCTCATCGCAACCTCGGAGGTGTCCGTTTCCATGACCGTCGATACCTCCGTAAATCTCGCGCCGGCGTTGGCCGAACTGGAACAGTTTGGGCATGTTCAGGTGGAGTCGGATCAAGCGATCCTCAGCCTGGTCGGAAAGAACCTCTGGAAGGACCCTACCTTTGTAACACGGGTGTTTGCAGCGCTTGCGAAAACGCCGGTGCGTATGATTTCGCTGGGCGCCTCGGACGTCAACCTGAGCCTGGTGGTTGGTCAACAGGACGTCAACAGCGCAATGCAGACCCTTCACAAGGAGTTCTTTGCGTGAGCCTGACGGGGCGGTTCGAACGATTTGTCCGATCGCTGCTCGACGAAGATGATTCGACCGTCGGCGCGGACCGCACCCGATTTGGCGGATACGCCCTTGATCCCGACTACGCTGATGCGATGTCTGAGCTTGAGCACTTTGTGGCTCACGGCTTCGATCCGCCGCCGAGCAGATCCCCCGGCGCAGGCGAAGCACGGACGGGGGACCGCGGGCCCCGCACAACGAGCCGGGACGGGAAGACTTCTCAGGGCCCCGGTGGCGAACCACCGGCGGTTCGCCGTGCGTTCCGGGCGCTCGAGGTTGATCCCGGCGCACCGTTTGACGCCGTGACTCGCAGCTACAAGCGGCTTATGGCCGAGTATCACCCGGACAAACACGCCGGCGATGCCGACCGGGCCGAAGCGGCGACCGAGGTCACCAAACGGCTCAATCTCGCCTACCGCGCGGTTCGCGACTACTACCTGGTGATCGGCCTTATTGACCCGTAGGGCCACCGCCGAATTCCGCCTCCCCGATCCCCGCGTCCGCATCGTCGTCTTCGTCGTCAGCGACGCCCGCCGCCTTCGCGTCCTGAATGTGATACTCCGCGATTTTCCGATGGAGGGTTTTTCGACCGATCCCCAGAATCTCGGCGGTACGGCTCTTGTTTCCTTTGCAGTGATGAAGGGTATTGCGGATGATCTCCTGCTCCGCCTCGGCGAGCGTCACACCCAGCGAAATCTTCACGGTATCGCTTTCGGCATCCGCCACCACAGTTGGCGGAAGGTCGTCCGGCGTGATCACCGTTCCCTTGCAGAGAACGACCGCGCTCTCGACGCAGTTACGCAGCTCGCGCACATTTCCCGGCCACGAGTAGTTGTACATCGCGGCCCGGGCTCGCGCATCGATGCCCTCGACCGGCTTCCCGTTCTCCGCGGCAAACTCCTTGATGAAGGCCGCCACCAGTAGCGGGATATCTTCCTTGCGCTCGCGAAGCGGCGGAACGTGGATGTTCACCACGTGAAGCCGATAGTAGAGATCTTCGCGAAACCGTCCCGCCTCGATCTCCGCCTTGAGCTCCTTATTGGTTGCAGAGATAATGCGCACGTCAACCTCGAGGGTCTCTTCTCCGCCAACCCGTTCAAATCGCTTTTCCTGGAGCACCCGCAGGATCTTGATCTGAATGCTCTGATTGATCTCGCCGATCTCATCCAGAAAGATACTGCCCATGTGGGAGAGTTCAAACCGTCCGCGCTTCCGGGAGACTGCCCCGGTGAACGCTCCCTTTTCGTGACCGAAAAGTTCACTCTCCAGCAAAGACTCCGTAAGTGCGGCGCAGTGAACCTTCACGAAGGGCTTTTCTTTCCGGCCCGAGAGCGCGTGGAGGGCGTCGGCGATCAGCTCCTTCCCAACCCCGCTCTCGCCGGTGATCAGAACCGACGCCTTGGTCGGGGCAACCTGACGAATCACGTCAAAGATGCGATGCATCTCGCTGGACTTTCCAATGATGTTGGTGAACTGTCGCCGCTTGTCGAGCTCTTCCTGCATTGCGCGGTGCTGAAGTACCAGCTCACGGTTGGTCAGAGCGCGCTTGACCAGCAGGGAGAGCCGGTCGAGATTGACCGGCTTGGTGAGGAAGTCGTAGGCGCCGTCGCGCATCGCCTGGACGGCGGTCTCGATGGTGCCGTGACCGGTAAGGATGATCACGGGGATGGTCGGCCAGGAATCGACAACGCGGCGCAGAAGCTCCTCACCCGAGAGTCTCGGCATGCGCAGGTCGGCGATAATAAGATCCACCTCTTCCTGCTGCACTATCTCCAGCGCGTGCAGCCCGTCTTCGGCAAGAAAGGTGTGGTACCCGTCCATCTCCAGCGCTTTTCCCAGCCCCTGGCGGATGTTCTTTTCGTCATCCACAATCAGAACGTGAAACTTCATGTCTGCGCTCCATTCCAGCTCAGCAGGTGCTGCCGGGTCTGCGGCACCGGGAGGGTGATGGTAAAGGTTGTTCCCTTGCCTTCGTGCGAAATCACCGAGATCTCACCCAGGTGTTCCTTGATCACCTTGTACACCAGGGTCAACCCGATACCCGAGCCAAAATCCTTGGTGGTGAAATAGGGCTCAAAGATCTTCCCCATGACATCATCCGACATCCCCACACCGTTGTCACTGATTCGCAAGACGACCTCGTCACCACGCCGACTGGTCTGCATCAGAAGCGTGCCACCTTCGGGCATGGCGGCGATTGCGTTCTTCACCATATTCATCAACGCCTGCTTCAGGTACTTCTCGTCCAGGGCGATCGGTTCGAGCACGGGATCAAGCTCGGCAACCAGCTCGATATTGGCCTCTTCGAGCTCGTACCGCACAAACTTCAGCAGGTCACGGATCACCTCGTTGAGATCGCGCTCTTCGAGTTGGACGTTGATGGGGCGCACCGCGAAAAGAAAGTCGACCACAATCCGGTTCAGGCGGTCGACTTCTTCGTTCACCACCTCGAGGTAACTTTCGAGGCGGCCGCGATCCACCTCCCGGTCTTCATCGCGCTTCAGCGCCTTCTGCATGAGCTGAATATGGATGCCGATTGAACCCAACGGGTTTTTTATTTCGTGAGCAACGCCGGCGGCAAGCGTTGTCAACGACGCGAGGCTCTCTGCGCGTCGAAGCCGCGCCTCGCGACCACGCTTTTCGGTGATGTCCTGCACGTAGACGATGGTTCCCTGGATGGACCCCGATCCCACCAGCGGAAGAATGGTGCACGAAAGCATACGCGTGGATCCGCTCGAGTCCAGGGTGAACTCGCGATCGTGTACCGAGTCCTGGTTTACCAGCGTCCGCTGCACGAAGACGCTGATCTCATGGTCCTGTATTGATTCCCACACCGGACGTTCCAGCGGCTCGTGTGTGGCAAGCGGTATCAACCGTTCAACCGTTTTGTTGACGAGGATCAGGTTATGGTGGGTATCGCAGACCATGACACCGTCGCGCATCGAGTCGAGCACCAGCTGCGTTCGCTCATTCTCACCGGCGAGGTCGAGAATGAGAGCGCGTATCTGCGACTGGTCGAGCTTGCCGAGCTTCTCAATCGCGCGTTCAATGAACTTCCGCATGGTGCTCCCTCATCGCAAGGCAGAGGCTCTGCAGCACGGTCTCGGGACGCATATTCAGCGTCTCCATGTAGCGCTGGTGGCGCGCAATTTCCCGATTCCACCCCTCGAGAACCGCCAGGGGAAGCGCGACACCCTTCTCACCGCCGCGCTCACTCCACAGAATGCGCCGACACGCGCCTACCAGTTCCTCCAGAAAGTACCGGTGCCCGTCTCGTCCCGCCGACGCGGCGACCTCCGCCGCAATGGCTTCAAGCGGCTGCTCGGGCTGAGCGGACTCATTGGCCACAACCAATTCAAGAAAACGACGGGCGAGCGCTTCAAAACCGGTGTTCGACAGCAGAGAATTCTGCATGATGTACTGTCTGATCGAGTTCACGTGGCCCGAGGTATCGCGGAAGATCTTCTGAAGAACCTGAAGGCTGTCTTCCTCCGACCGTTCCGGGAAGACGTAAGGCCGTACGCGCGAACGGATGGTGGCCGGCAGCGCCGCGGGATTCGTGGAGAGAAGAATGAACGTGACCGCCTCGGGTGGCTCCTCGAGGATCTTGAGCAGAGCGTTTCGCGAGCCGTCGTGCATACGATCCGCGTTTTCAAGAATTGCGACCTTCCCGCGTTCAGGGCTCGAAAGACGAGCCCAGGAGGATATGTTGCGGATAACGTGGATCGGAATATTGTCGGAGCCAATCGAAGCGGTGATCTTCGCGGCCGCATCGATCACACGATTGATCCGTGCGTCGAGGTCACTACCCTCCGGGATCGGCGTGCCGGGTTCGATACCGTCCATGGCATCGCCAATTGACTCCAGATGACCAAGAACTTTTGACAGGCGCGCCTCTTCACCGTCCCACAGAATGGGATCAAACCGTCTCACCAGCTTCTGTACCGAACGCACAAACAGATAGATCGTTGCGTCCATGGGGGCACTTCGCATTGCCTCCGCGCACGCGGCAATGTCCTGCACAACGTAACGGCTACCGGTAATCAGGAGGTGTGGATGCGTCAGCCGCCGATGCTGTACGCACGCGGAACAGGTGCATCCCCACTCACCGGAAGGCTTCGCCGTGCACGCCAGAACCCGCGCAACTTCCAGGGCGGCCGTGAGTTTTCCGCTGTACGCGGGGCCACAGAAGAGTACCGCGCGGGGAAACTGATTCTGCTGAATCTGTTCGCGAATCGATGTAACAACCTTTTTCTGTCCGATGACGTTTTCAAACATGGCCAACCCGCCGGCTGAAGAACTGCGAGGCGTACGGAAAAAACGGCACCAGAAACCGGGCGAACACGCTTCCGTCCAGGACTCGGGATGGAGAAAGAACCGGCTGCACCTGGATCAGAAGAATAAGAACAAACACGATGAGTATACCTTCCACAAGTCCCAGGAACAGCCCCAGGGCGTGATCAAGGCTTTCCAGATGAATCTGTTCCACGAGGTTTCGCAGTGCGCGCTCCGACAGTTTTACGACGAGGTAGACTACCAGGAAGATCGCCAGAAAGGCGACTACCTGGCTCCAGATGGAGCGTCCGAAGGTGGCCTCGAGCAGCTCGGCCACCAGTCCGGAAAACAGCACCGCCGCGGCGATGCCCAGAATAACCGCCGCCGCGGAGAGTACTTCCTGCACAAACCCGCGAAGCGCCGCACGAAGGGTGGTAAACAGGAGAATGATGGTGAACACGATGTCGATTGCGACAAAATCCAATCACGCCTCCTGCACAACCCGCCGGATCAATCCGGCGATGGTTGCCGCCGGGTTTCCCGATGCCAAGGCCGTAACGGCCCCGGCCACCTCGCCTCGAAGAACGGAATCGCCGAGCAGCCGGTCGATTTCCTCCAGCAGCCGTTGAGCCCCGGCGTCGGATGGCTCCAGGATCACCGCGGCGTTGCGCGCGGCAAAATATCGCGCGTTGTCGATCTGATCACCACGCGATCCGGCCGTTCCCAGGGGGATCAGAATCGCCGGTTTCCCGGTCACCGCAAGCTCCCACAAGGTTCCCGCTCCGGCTCGACACACCACGAGGGTCGCCGCAGCAAGATAGTGGGGGAACGCCTCGGCAACAAACGCAAACGAACGATAGTGGTCATCGTCCGGCCGCGAGGGAGGATGGTTCCCCCGCTGATGTACAATGTCGCACTGTGCGTGCAGCTTCGGCAAGAGGAGGGCCACCAATTCGTTGATCTGCGCAGAGCCAAGGCTTCCCCCGATGAAGAGAATGACCGGTCGAGTGCCGGAGAACCCAAGAAGCCGCAGCCCCTCGGCCGCGCTGCCCTGTACGATCGAGGCACGCACTGGATTTCCGGTGACCACCACCCGCTCGCGATAGGAGGGGGGCAGCGTATCACGGGTATCCTCATACGCCACAAGCACCTGTTGCGCGAACCGCGCATTGATCCGTGTTGCCAGTCCGGCACGCACATCCGACTCGTGGGTCACGACAGGGATACCGAGGATCCGTGCTGCCACGACCGGCGGCACTGAAACGTAGCCTCCCTTGGAGAAAAGCAGCGCCGGGCGCAGGCGGGCAAGTACCCCAAGCGAGGCCAGAATACCAAAAAAAACCACAAACAGGTCGATCACATTGCGTACCGAAACGTAGCGGCGCAGCTTTCCACTCGGGACCGGGTGATACGGGATACCCCACGACTCAACCATCGAGCGTTCAATCCCATTACGAGACCCGATCCACGCGAACCGAAACGACGAGTCGGCAGCAAGCTGCTCGATGACCGCGCGCGCGGGCAGGACATGGCCTGCGGTGCCCCCTCCGGTGAAAACAATCAGCCTGTCCATGGTACCCTGCAATTCCTGGAGTCGTGGTGTATATTCGATGCTATCATGAGACAACAAATGGTTTCAACGCTGATCCTGTGCGCGGTGGTCGGTTTCCTGCCCGCCGCGCCACTGGCGGCGCAGAGCGTCGAGACGTGGCTGGCCGGTTTGTCAGCGTCGGATCGCACAGTGCTGGCACGCGGTGAACGCGTGACGTCGTTCTTTTCCGATCACACGGAGCTTTCCCTGCTTCCTCCCAGCGCATTCTCCGATACGGTTGTTGAACGGTACCGAGCACTCTCCCCGCGCCTGGGAGTGGAGGCACTCTACCTGCTTCCGATACCCGCCGAAGTGCGCTCACGTCCCGATTTTCAGGTTCGGCTCTACAACATCCTGCGGTCGGTATCGACCATGGCGGGAATCGAGTACTTCTCCGCCAGCCGAAACCAGATGCGCGAGTTCTTCCTGGAGTCGTACACAATCGACAACCCTCAGAACCGACGCCGCGTTCCCGACGCCCTCGTAGCCGAGATCCCACCGGTGGCAACGCTCTACGCCTTTCAGCGAGACTCCACGTTTGGGCGTAACATCTACGCCCTCACGTATCGCGTTGAGAACGGACTCACCTGGCTCAGCATGATCAACCGGTCCCGCATGACGTACGGGATTGTTCCCTTGGTCGGCGAGCAGAATCTCGAGATTCACCTGCTGGTTATTCCGGTCGAGGAGGGTCTTTTATTCTCCGGGTCGTGCGGATTACGAATTCTGGGGATGTTTGGCATGATGGACCGCGCGCAGGCGAGTTTTCAGAACCGAATCGATGCAATCTACGGCTGGTTCACGGCGCGCGTGCGCGAGGAATTTGCCTTGCAATGAACGGTCGACCCTCATCAGAATTTAACATTCGCGGTGTACAGTACATGGCGAGCGGCCCGAGGCAGTGATCACGAGGCGGACGATGGAACGATGGAACAGGCAAACCGGTCTCACCATAATCGCGCATCGATGAACCGGCAAGCCGGCGGGTCCGTCGATCGAATGCACCAGGACCTCCTCCGGATGGGGACTCTCGTCGAAGAGGCGCTTCGAAAAGGGCTTTCCGCCCTCGAAATGAAGGACTACGACCTCGCTGACACCGTGGTCGCGGCTGATCGTAACATCGATCAGATGCAGCGCGCGGTTGAAGAGCAGTGCACCCGTCTCATTGCCGACGAACAACCAACCGGTGCCCGATTGCGGGAGATCGTTACCGCGATCAAGATTGCGTCCACGCTCGAGCGACTCGGCGATCATGCCCGCCACCTTGCGCGCCGCGCTCGAAGCATCACCGACTCTCACTACATCCAGACACTGCCGGTTATTCGGGAGATGGCGGAAATCGGTATTTCGATGCTGCACGACTTCCTTACGGCGTGGGTCGAGCAGAGCCCCGATCGCGCGATTGCGGTTGCCGCGCGGGACGATCAACTCGACCGCCTGCATGCGCAACTCATGCGGGATATCATGCGGATCGTTCAGGCGCGTCCTGATACAATAGAGCGAGGTGTCGATCTGCTGTTTGTGAACCGGTTTCTGGAGCGCCTCGGCGACCACGTCACCAACATGTGTGAATGGGTGGTCTTTGTTGAACGCGCAGAATACGTAGAATTGAATCAATAAGCGGAATCATTGGCCGGTTTCGCCAAACCGGCGGCTGGGTGCAACAGAGAGGGCAAAGGTGAGCACAATTCTGGTGGTAGACGACGAGCCCGACATTCTCGAGCTGATTTCGTACAACCTCGAGAAGGAGGGGCACTCGGTCACGACGGTGCAGACCGGCGAGGACGCGCTTCACGCGGTTCGAACCAATCGTCCCGACGTGATCATTCTCGACCTGATGCTCCCGGGAGTCGACGGCGTCGATGTATGCCGCACAATTAAGCGGGACCCCGAACTGTCATCCATACCGGTGCTGATGCTCACCGCTCGCACCGAGGACTCCGACATTGTTGCCGGTCTGGAGGTGGGTGCCGACGACTACATCACCAAACCGTTCAGCCCCAAGGTACTCGCAGCGCGCGTACGCACCGCGCTGCGGCGAACCCCTACCGGAATCGAAACCACATCGCAGCACAGCGGCGTGTCGATTCACGGGATCACGATCGACGTGTCGCGCCACCAGGTGCTGCTGCAGGGCAACATGGTTCCCCTTTCCGCAACCGAGTTTGCCATCCTCGAGTTTCTCGCTCGCAATCCCGGTTGGGTGTTTTCCCGTATGAGGATCATCGATGCCATCCGTGGCAAAGACTACCCGGTTACCGAACGATCGGTCGACGTGCAGATTCTTGGTCTGCGCAAGAAACTCGGCGAGCTCGGCAGCCTGATCGAGACGGTGCGAGGCGTCGGCTATCGGATGCGCGCCGAGTGAGACGCTCGCTTCTCTACCAGGTATTCCCGCTCTATCTGTTCGCCATCCTGCTCGCCGTGGGATCCTTGTCGTTTGCGGCAACCCGCGTGTTTCGCACCGCCTTCTACGCCGAAAAGCGGCTCGATCTCACGTTCACCACCGAACTCGCGATTCGCCTCGTTGAGCACGATGGAGCCTTTGACCCGGACTCGGCGAAACAGATCCTTTCGCTCATCGCCCAAGACCGCATCCGTCGAACCACCTTGGTCGCGGCCGACGGCGTGGTGCTCTACGATTCGCACGCTGACGCTTCCACGATGGAGAACCATGCGAGTCGCCCGGAGATCATCACTGCACGGGACACCGTCGGGACCGTTACCCGGACCCGACGCAGCGCTACCACAGGCGACAACACGCTCTACGCCGTGGCCGCAGTGCGCAATCCTGACGATGACATTGTCGCCTTTGTGCGCGTAGGCGGCTCGGTGGAGCAGCTGGATCATCGGTCGCGAGATGCACTGACCGCGCTCGCGACCTCGGCCTTCATGATTCTGGTTGCCACCACACTCATGAGTCTGGTCATCGTCCGGCGAATCCTGCGGCCGCTGGGAATCATCGAGCGCGCGGCCCGCCGGTTTGCCCTCGGCGAATTGGATCATCGCATTGCCGTTCAGGCCCCCGAAGAGATCACCGCCGTTGCCGAGACGCTGAACGGCATGGCAGCCGAGCTGTCTGGGACCATCTCTGCGATCCGTGAGCAGCGCAACGAGCTTGAGGCCGTTCTCTCCGCCATGGTCGAAGGAGTGATCGTGGTCGACGATACGTTACGCATCCGCTCGATCAACGAAGCGGCGGCACGGCTGTTTCAGCGGGAACCGCGTGGTCACGAGCACCGCACGCTCATCGAGTATCTGCGCAACAGCGAGCTTGACGCCATTGCGGCAGAAGTACTGGAACGAAACTGCACCATTGAGCGATCGATCATCCTCTATCAACGCGGACCAATCAACCTCCAGGTTCACGGCAGCGTCCTGCGTTCGCGGGAGGCCGACCGCCCCGGCGTCCTTCTGGTTCTGAACGACATCACCCGCCTGAAGCGACTCGAAGATATGCGCCGCGACTTCGTGGCAAACGTGTCACACGAGCTTCGAACCCCCATCACCTCGGTCATGGGGTTTCTGGAGACCCTCCGTGACGGCGCCTGGAAAGACCCGGAGCGGGCAACTCATTTCCTCGATATCGTGTCCACCCACGCCAATCGGCTCAATCTGATCATCGAAGACCTCCTGAGCCTCAGTCGCCTCGAATCGCACGAGGGGGAAATAGCTCGAGCGGCCTGCCACGTGGAAGACGTACTCACTCGCGTGACCGAAGCGTGCGGTCAACTCGCGGTGCAGCGCAAGGTGACCGTCCAGCGGACGATCGAAGGCGAGGGAGCCGTTCTCGTCAATGAGAATCTCCTCGAACAGGCGTTGATCAACCTGGTGAGTAACGCCATCAAGTTCAGTCCCCACGGTGGCCGGGTAGACGTGCGTTGTCGACAGGAACCGGGGCGATTACGAATCAGCGTTGAAGACCAGGGGTCGGGGATTCCCTACCGCGATCTCGACCGAATATTTGAACGATTCTATCGGGTCGACCGCGCGAGAAATCGTGACCTTGGCGGAACGGGGCTGGGGCTGGCGATCGTAAAACACATCGCCATTGCCCACGGTGGTGAGGTCACCGTGGAGAGCGCGGAAGGCCGGGGAAGCTGCTTTGTGCTGGAAATTCCGGCACCGGCTACCAGAGCCGACTGATCACGATCTGGCTCGCGCCAATAATTGCCCCGAGCAGCGCGCCAAAGAGATTGATGTACTTCAGGTGCCGCGCGATGACCAGCAGCAACAGCTCCTCGACCTGCGCCACATCGAGACTGTCCACCTTGTCAATCACCATCTGCTCAACGTCGAGCGTCTGGACAATTTCCGGCAATCGCCGGTCGATGATCCAGCCAATCCCGTTTGAGAGCAGATGATCCAGCCGCTGTTTCTGCTCGGTGGTGATTCCGACAACCGCACCAAGCGGCTCGTGCTCCAGACGGTTGAAGAGTCGATCCAGGACTACATGCACCTCTCGGCTCAGCGATGCGATGGTATCGGGTCGACGCACCGCAGCAACCACGCGCTCGCGCGCAATCACCGCAATCTCCGCCTCGTCAATCCCAAGCACCTGCTGCAGAACCCGCCCCACAGTCCACCCCTCCAACCGGGATACCAGACCCTGCGCCGCCTCTCGAATTCGCTCCCGCACCCCGGTGTCAGCAACAAAGTCCAACACAGCAGTTGTTATCTGTCGGCCCCGCTCGTTGAGATCCACTCCGCCACGGAACGCTGCATCGGCTATGCCCTGGGCGCGTATCTTCTCAACTGCCGTTACCACCGCATCGATCACTCGTCGGCGATTATCGGGTTCCGCCGCTGCCGCCTCTGCGGTAGCGATCAGATCGTCGATGATTTCCGGCATGCGCTCCTCAAGCTGGCGATCGTACTGGGCGGCGCTGACGAAAAACCGCTGTACAACGCTCAGCTTTTCGATGATACGCCGGAGAATGACCCTGCCATGCCGGGACAGCTCCGCGCGCACCTCCGGTGTCCGTATCCACTCAATTGCATGTTCAACGGTGGGCTCGTACGCGCCGGACACGATTTGGGAGATCATCTCCGCGAACCGATCGGGCAACAGCGATCGAACCGGCGTATTGGCCCGCAGCTGCTCCGAAATCCAGCGATCAACCGCGATCAGTACCGCCCCGCGGGCCGCCCCGTCGCCAAGAGACTCGCACACCGAATCAACGATACTGCCGAGCCGATCCTCAACCAGGGGAAGATAGGTGCTGACCGACGCGCCGGTTATGGAGACGGCGGCGTTGTGGGTGGCTCGCCCCACCCCCTCGATAAACGGCTCGGAATGCAGGAGCTTTTCGACCACCTGATCGATCGTTGACTCCGCTGCCGCAACAACGGTTCGGACGATGTCGCGCGAGTGCTCGGACGGCACCGCCTCAAGCGTACCGCTGGTGAACCGGGCAACTGATTCCCGTACCGCGCCGTGAAACTTCGGCGTTCCCGTGTGCGATCGCACGGCGTCTTCGGTAAGCAGGTGCGTTGCAACCATCCGCCCGATGCTCACCGCAAGCTGGTGCCGCTGCCGAGGAATGATTCCCGGCGTCAACGGAATACGAATCCCAAACACGCGATACGCCCGCAACGGTCGGAACAGCATACGGATCGCCACGGCATTGGTCAGATACCCGATGGCCGCACCCACCATCGGCGGAATGAGATAGGGGAGAATTGGTATCACCGCGGAGGCGATGGAACCCGTCATGGCAATCGCATCGCCTCCGACGCGCTGCGGGCAACCGCTTCGGTTGCGTAGGTATCGATGACGGCTCCGAACACCCATCCCGAGAACTCGGCGGTGGACACCGAGTACCAGTGGTTTCGGACTCCGTCAACCGTGGCGGTGAACGGGGTCCGCGAATGCACACGAAGCACGGCGCCGCGGCGCACGTGACCTTCGATCTCCGCCCCTGCCGACGGCTCGGAGAGAATTTGTACGTAGACACTGCGGACCACTGCCCATTCCAGACGCGCCGATACAACCGGCGTTGGCGGCAGCTCGACCACCGCCGGAGTCTCGCCGCGACCGCACGCGCCGAGAAGCAGCGCCAACACCGCAACGAGGAGCATCGCGACTGGCGGCTTCCTGCGATACCACAGACTCACGACCGGGGCCCTCCCATCTGCTTCAACGTCTCGATCTCGTCGCGAACCACCGCAGCGAGTTCGAATTCCAGATTCTTCGCGTGTTCGAGCATGAGGGCTTCCAGCTCCCGAATCAGACGCCCGCGTTCGCGCGGCACCAGAACATTGAAGCTCTTCTTGAGGATCTCAATCGACACCGCTTCGGTCTTCTTCTTCTCTTCTTTCTCACGGGTCAGGATGTCCTGCACCGCTTTCTTGATCGTACGCGGAGTGATCCCGTGCGCTTCGTTGTAGCGGCGCTGGATGTCGCGCCGGCGATTGGTCTCGTCGATTGCCTTTCCCATGGCGTCGCTCATTCGATCCGCGTACATGATGACGCGGCCGTTTTCGTTGCGCGCTGCGCGACCAATGATCTGGATCAGGGAGCGCGCCGAACGAAGAAAACCTACCTTATCGGCATCGAGAATGGCGATGAGTGAGACCTCGGGCAGATCGATGCCCTCCCGCAGCAGGTTAATTCCAACGAGCACGTCGTAGCGTCCCAGCCTCAGATCCGTCAACAACTCGACCCGTTCAATGGTCTCTACCTCCGAGTGGATATACCGCACCGCGAGACCCATATTGGTCAGGTAGGTGGTGAGGTCCTCTGCCATCTTCTTGGTGAGCGTGGTGATCAGGACGCGCTCATGCACCGCGATGCGGGCACGGATCTGCCCGTACAGATGATCGATCTGCCCCTCGGTTGGGTGTATTTCCAGTTCTGGATCGAGCAACCCCGTCGGACGGATGATCTGCTCCACCACCTGCGTCGAACGCTCGATTTCTTCGTCGCCCGGTGTCGCGGAAACGTACACGGTACGCCCCACCAGCGAATCGAACTCCTCGTAGATCAGAGGGCGATTGTCGAGGGCCGACGGAAGCCGAAACCCGTACTCGACCAGCGACTGCTTGCGCGATCGGTCTCCCGCGTACATCCCGCGAATCTGCGGAACGGTCACGTGGCTCTCGTCAATGAAGACCAGGAAGTCATCAGGAAAGTAATCAAGAAGCACCGCAGGCCGCTCTCCCGCTTCCCGGGCGGAGAGGTGGCGGGAGTAGTTCTCGATTCCGGGACACTGCCCCATCTCCTGCAGCATCTCGATATCGTAGAGAGTCCGCGATCGAAGCCGCTGCGCCTCGACGAGCCGGTTCGCCGCGATCAGTTCCTGATACCGCTCTTCGAGTTCTGCGCGAATGCGAGTAACCGCGAGCGCAATCTGGTTTCCCTGAGTGACAAAATGCTTCGCGGGGTAGATTACCGCAACCTGCCGCTCTTCCAGCACCTCGCCGGTCAGCGGATGAATCACACGAATGCGCTCGATCTCGTCCCAGGAGAGTTCAATGCGGAACGCCGTTTCGCTGTATGCCGGAAAAATCTCGACCACATCACCGCGCACTCGAAAGGTGCCTCGCCCAAGAACGGCATCGTTACGCTCGTACTGCAGCCCCACCAGCCTGCGCTTCAGCTCACCGAGATCCAGCGATGTTCCCGAGTCCAGACGAATCCGAAGGCTTCGGTAGTCGGTAGGGCTGCCGAGACCGTAGATGCACGAGACCGTGGCAACCACGATTACGTCGGTGCGTTCGAAGAGATTCGTGGTGGCGGCAAGTCGAAGCCGATCGATCTCTTCGTTGATCGACGAGTCTTTTTCGATGTAGAGGTCCCGGCTGGCGACGTAGGCCTCAGGCTGATAGTAGTCGTAGTAGGAGACAAAGTACTCGACCGCGTTGTCCGGAAAGAACTCCTTGAATTCTCGGTAGAGCTGCGCAGCGAGGGTTTTATTGTGAGAAATCACCAGCGTCGGCAGCTGCACTTCTTCAATGATGCGCGCCATGGTGAAGGTCTTTCCGGAACCGGTAACGCCCCGCAACGACTGGTATCGATGCCCGGACCGGATCCCCGCGGTCAGCTGCTCAATCGCGCGGCCCTGATCGCCCGCGGGCACGAAGTCGGCGGCAACTCTGAAGCGGTTCACCGAAACCTTCCCCCCGCACCCATCACAAGGATCGTTACTCCCACTGAAACTGCTCGGGTCGTTCTGAAAGAACCACGCGGGCGGTTCGCTCGCTGGTTCCACGGAGATAGACCACACGAACCTCGTCGCCGGGACGCTTGTCCTCCAGCGCCTCGTACAGATTGGAAAGCGAACGGATCTCCACGTCGTCGACCCTTCGGATGATGTCACCCCCAAGGTAGATAACGGTACCTCCGTAGCGCACCGCTTCATTACGGCGCCCCCCACGAAGCCCGGCTGCCTCCGCATTTCCTCCGGCAACCACTTGCGAGATCAAAACGCCCTCATTCACCGGTAGCCCCGCGTACTGCACCAGCTGGGGGAAGAGCTGCCGGGGAACGATGTCGATCCAGCCGCGACGAACCACGCCAAACTCGATGAGATCGGGAACCACGCGCCGGGCGGTATTGACGGGAACCGCAAACCCGATCCCAATCGAACCGCCGGACGGGGAATAGATCATGGTGTTGATGCCGACCATCATGCCGGCTGCGTCAAGAAGTGGTCCGCCCGAATTGCCGGGGTTGATCGAAGCATCCGTCTGAATCATGTCTCGAATCACCAGGTTATTGGATGTGCGAACCGGTCGTCCCAACCCGCTGACAATGCCCACCGTCAGGGTGCGATCGAGGGCAAAGGGGTTACCGATGGCGAGCACCTTCTGCCCTACCCGGAGCTGATCCGAGTCACCAAGCGGAATGGTTACCAGCGTGCGCCCGGCAGGATCAAATCGGACGACGGCCAGATCGTTCTCCGGATCGCTGCCGATGACCTCCCCATCCAGACGCGTCCCGTCGGGCAGGGTAACAAATACCTTGAATGCGCGGTCAACAACGTGGGCATTGGTGAGAATGTACCCGCGACGATCGATAATGGAGCCCGAACCGGCGGTGCCGGGACGCGGCACCGGTTCGAGAAACCAGTTGTAGCTCATCGTCTCGGTGGAGACGTTGACCACGGCCTGGTTGCGCTCGTCGTAAACGCGGATGTTCTCGATCTCGGACTCAGAGAGCTGAGGGCGCCCCTCGGAGGCGGCAATCCGCGCATCGAACCGGCCTGGATTGGTCTGTAACGCAAAGGACTCTCGCGCAGGAATCTCGGCTGCCGTGTCTGATGCGGGAATACGGATGGCTCCAAACCCAAGGGCAAGCAGAAACACCAGCAGGGCGGATGCGATTGAAAAGAATATCAGCTGTCTTCGGCTGTAGAGCTTCACCATCCCCTCCGCGGTCACTATACCGAAACCGGGATCTATTGCCAAGGATAGTCGCTTCCCTCACCGAGTCTTCGATGCTGGACCGCCTCCAGAAGGTGGTGGTGGGTGACCGATTCCGCGCCCTCCAGGTCGGCAATCGTCCGGGCAACCCGAAGCACGGCATATTGTGCGCGATTGGAAAACCGAAGGGCCCGCGTGGCACGCTCGAGAACCTGAAGCGTCTCCGCGGAGAGCGTGCCCATCGCCGAGATGGTTGGTCCGGTCACCCGCGCGTTGCGGTCAAACGGTTGATCCCGATACCGGTGTCGCTGTCGGTCCACCGCTGCACAGACCCGATCGCGAATATCGTCGCTTGATTCGCCGTCCGGTTCATCGGATAGAGACCCGGTGAAGGGCGCTACTGCAACCCGCAGGTCGATTCGGTCCAGAATCGGCGCGCCCAACCGCCTCCAGTATCGCGCGATCTCAAGCTGACCACAGAGACAGTATCGGTCGCTCCGACCCAGATTCCCGCACGGGCAGGGATTGGTCGCCATGATGAGCTGAAAATCGGCGGGAAACCAGTAGTTGCCACCCGCTCGCGCGATAACCACGCGGGCGCTTTCCATCGGTTGCCGGAGGCTCTGCAACACCGGCACCTTGAACTGCAGCGCTTCGTCCAAAAAGAGCACTCCGTGGTGCGCAAGCGAAAGCTCACCCGGTCGGGGCGTCATACCTCCGCCGGCCATTCCTTCGGGTGAGGCGCTGTGATGGGGCGAGCGAAACGGTGGCGAGGTCATCAACCCGTGCCCGGGAAGGAGTGCCCCGGCAAGCGAGTGAACGCGGGTCACCTCCGCTGCCTCCGACGGACTCAGCGACGGAAGAATCGACGCGAAGGTGCGCGCCGAAAGGGTCTTGCCTGAACCCGGAGGCCCCACCAGAAACAGGTGATGGCGGCCCGCGGCGGCAATCTCCATCGCCCGAACCACCTGTCGCGACCCGCGAACGAAGCGAAAGTCTCCAGCGTCCGATGCGGTGGCCCGTGAACCGCGAGGTTGGGCCACGGCACATCGATCCACGGCGGGAGAACGCCCGCTTCTGACCGCGCCAACCGCCTCATCAATCCACCGGGCGGCCAGCACCCGGTTGCCGCCGACAACCTCGGCTTCCGCTCGGTTGGCCGCGGGGACCAGAAACCGCTCGATCCCCCGCTCCGCGGCCTCGCTGACCGCGGCGAGTACACCCGGGACGGGACGCACCGCACCAGAGAGCCCCAGTTCACCCACCACGAGCAGCGGTCGTTGGTCGCTGGAGTGAAGTTCTCCAGCGGCGCAGAGAATTGCAATGGCGATGGCAAGATCAAGACCGGTACCGCTCTTGGGTACCCCGGCGGGAGAGAGGTTCACGACCACTCGATCCCGCGGGTAGTGAAACCCTGATCTGCGCACGGCAACACGGACTCGCTCACGCGCCTCGCGGACCGCGCTGCCCGCCAATCCGACGATGTCGGTACCGGGAATCCCCAGTCGAATGTCGACCTCAACTGCAACCAGATGGCCGGTGTACCCAGCCGGCACGTACGAGAGAATCTGCACCGCGGCCTCCCACATGGTATAACGGGGGCAAAGTTTGCGGTGATTGCGTCTGCCGTTGCAAATATGGAAATTTCTTCGGATCCTCGCGTGGCCGTCCCGGCACGCGCGGCGTCAGTGACCGGCGATCACCTCCTGGACCATGCGGTCGCACTGTTCGTTAAATTTGTTTCCCGCGTGCCCCTTGATCCAGTGCCAGGACGGGCTGATCAACTCTGCTTCGCGATGAAGCTCGATCCAGAGATCCTGATTTTTTACCGGCTCTTTTTTGCTGGTCCGCCAACCGTTGCGCATCCACGTCCGCATCCATTGGGTGATTCCGCCCTTCACGTACTGCGAATCGGTATACACGCGGACTTCCGTCGCCTCGCTGCGCGCAGGGACCTCGTTCACAGCGCGCAGCGCTTCAATCACGGCGCGCAGTTCCATTCGGTTGTTGGTGGTAGCCGCCTCATACCCACAGCGCGCAATTGCCAAATCGCCGGCGCGGAGAACGAAGGCCCAGCCTCCCGGCCCGGGATTCCCGTGACAGCCTCCGTCGGTGTAGATCTCAACCTCGCTCATCCATCCCTCCCACAGCCATCCAGGATTCTTGACTTTACATTCGGTTTTCCCTATGTTAACCTCGACTGATGTCAAAAAGTAAAGGATTCAACGCCCAATGTCAAAACCGGCATCTCTTCCAGCCACTACGATCCCAGCAGAAGTGCCAACCGTCGTGTTACAGGACGTCGCAGAACTCATTCGCGCGCCGCTGATAAAAACCAACTCCTCGCGTGGAGGCACGCTCTTCCGGCTTGCGTCGATCGGGGACTTTCCCGAGTTTGGTTTTCTCCCCGTTCCTGAACGGACCGTGCGCATACAGGCGGGTAAGGATGAAGTGCGGCGCTTCGTTCTTGAAGACCACGACGTTGTCATGACCATGGTGGGAACCATTGGACGCATCGGAATCATACCGGAGCAGCGTGAGGAGCTGTGGGTGCCTGCGAGCAATATCGTGGTGATCCGGTTTCGTGAGAAACGGTTGGAACAGGCCATCGCCTTTGTCGCCTACATGAGGTCGCAGCATGGCCGCAGGTTGTTGCAACTGCTGACCCACGGACGAACCATCCCGATAATTTCGAAGAAGGCGTTTGCTCGAACGCCTATCCCCGCGATGAGCCCTCGGCTCCAAAAGACGGTCACCGCGTATTCTCGAACGGAAGCACTGCTGTTTCAGAAGCACCGGGAGATTGCGCGGCAGATTGACGAGCTTCGCGACACATACCTTCAGTAGCGCAGTATATCCGCCGCCCCCACTGGTCGCCGGATTCGCTAAGCAAACGAGGCCTGCCGCACTACCAGAGTATCGAAGAACGTGTCCAGACTTGGGGTCACTTCCCCAAGCCCAAGCATCATGTAGGCATCGGCATCCCGGAACCGAATCGGCACGAAGACCGTCGCGCCCACGTACTCGAATTCAACGTCCGAACAGTTGATGCGAAATGTGGAGTAGTTCTGCAGGGTCTTCTGCAGGATGAGCAGCCGTCTGGGACCAAACACGTGCTGATACACCGCTGAGTGCTGGGGAATCCGCAAATAGTTAAAACAGGGATCTTCGAGGCCCAACAGGTAGTCAACCTGGATCTCTCCCTCTTTTTCAACCAGGATCGCACTGAACTTCGCGTTCCAGATTCGGGTAAATTCGATCAAGGATTTGAACAATCCACCTTCGTTGCGCTTGAATCGTGACAGAAAGCGATCGTAGTCCAGGCCACGTTCACCAAAGTTGAGCCGTTTCGTGTCTTCGGGACCGACGTCGGGTTCAATTCCCAGATCGAGACGAGATTCGATTCGTTCGCCGATCGGACCCATCGGCAGGAGGTCAAGTCCACCGCCCATCGAAAGAATGTCATCGATCCCGTATGCCTCACCGTCAGCCGCACCATCGCTGTCGGTACTGGAATCTGCGGTGTTCTCAGCAGTCGCCTCCTCGGCCGCCGGTTCCTGTTCAACCAGAACCGTTCCCGCCGCGCCGTGCTCTTTCAGAAACGCGAGCAAGGGCTCAAGACCAATCGTTTCAAACGATTCGTCCTCACTGCCGAGGGCAACCCGAATCGCATCGCGGTCGATACTCTCCGGTGGCAGCGACCTCACCGGTCGCTGCGCTCCCGTACTGCGAACCCGTGCACCGTGATCGGCGGCCTCAGAGCCGGGCACTGCGCCCTTTGAGGCCGACGATGCTTCCCCCGGTTCGAGCGGTTCCGGCTCATCAATTTCGTCGAACTCTTCGAGCTCATCGAGCTCTTCCAGTTCGTCTTCGGCTTCCAGCTCTTCGAGCTCCGCCGATTCGTCAAGACCATCAGCGCCGTCAAGGTCTTCCAGCTCCTGGAGTTCGCCCTCCTCGCCGGACTCACCCACCGCGTCGACCCCGCCAGGCCTGCCCTCGTCGATGAACTCGTCGTCGTCCAGCAACTCAAGCTCTTCGGCCAACTCTTCGAGTTCCGCTCCGGTTTCCTCTTCCAGGTCCCGTGGTGCAACGGGCCGCGAGGGGATCGCCTCTCCGGTGCCAAACCCAAAGAGCCCGAAGGTGAAGCCACCGTAGATGTTCTCCAGCGCTTCCATCGATTCCGCCTCGCCACCGTCTTCGTCTGCCGCCGGCAGTTCCTCCGCGGCTTCATCAGCAGAAACAATCCTCGCCTGCGCCGCGTTCGCGCCGACGTCGGATGGCTCCACCACCGATTCCGGCTCAAACTCGGCGGACTCAAGCTCGAGCAGTTCTGCTTCAAACGGTTCCGCGTCCGGATCGATTCCTTCCTCGACTGTCTCACCGTCACGGACGGACGCACCTCGCGGGGCGCTGTCCACGCCCGAAGGACTTTCCCAGTCCTCGCGAATTGTTTTCAATTCATTCCAGAGAGGATCTCCGGCGGAGCCCGCTGCCTGATCTTCAGGCGAGGCGTGTCCGTCCCGTACATCATGCGATTCGATTTCTTCATCATGCTCGGCCGGCGTGGAGAGGACATCGGGCACCGGCTCGCGGCTATGCTTGTCGGTGACGCGGGAGTTCACTGAGGGATCATCTGGCACACCGTCCACAGGCTGCAGACCGGAGAAATCCACGTCGGTGATCTCGAGCTCTTCAACGTCGGAGTCAAACACCTCGCGCGCGTCTTCGTCATCGTCGGTCAAATTCCCACCGGCATACGGTCCGGAGAGTTCGCCCTCGTACAGCTCGATCGAGTCACGACGCCGCGTGTCGGCGAGTTCATCCTCAAGCGATGCCTCAAGCACTCCGTCGGTCTCGACGATGCCAAAATCGGGAGCCTTACGAGTGCGACTCTCTGCGAACGTATCGGTCGCTGAACCCGCATCTGCATCGTCATCAACTGCCTCAAGCGCCTCAAAGGTTTCAATCTCTTCGACGCCGGACTCTGCATCCAGTTCACCGAGAAACTCCGCGTCGGTTTCGTCGGCTTCCTCACGTTCGGCTGCTTCCTCGAGCTCTTCGCGGTCTGCCGACGCACTAACTTCGTCGAGCGTCTCGTCATCGGCGTCGGCAGAAAGCGACGAGAGGGGTTCTTCGTCTTCGGCAGCTTCGAGATCGTCAACATCTCCCGATGGCTCATCGATCAGCGATTCGACCGTATCGATGGGTTCCGCTTCTTCGATCTCTTCATCGGCATCTAACGCTTCATCGGAAACGATCCCTTCGCCCACCCTGCTCTCTGGGGCACTGTCGCGTTCGTCCGAGGTATCTATATCGCCTACTTCATCGAGCTCGGTCAGTTCTTCGAGCTCTTCGCTGTCGTCGGCCTCACTGAGCTCTTCGACCTCTTCGACGTCAACGGCCTCTCCAAGCTCTTCGGCTTCACCGGCTTCGTCTGCTTCCCCGAGTTCTTCAACCTCATCAAGGTCTTCGATGTCTTCCAGATCTTCATCGCCGGGTTCGACGTCTTCCACGTCGATCAGCTCACGCGTTGGGACCGCATCGCGCTCGGGAACGTTTGCGTCGGGTTGCTCTGTTCCTCGAGACTCCGGTCGCATGGGCGCAGACGACGATACCGCCACCGATGAGGTAGGCGTCGAGGCGAGATTCGAAACCATTTTCTCGATGATGGATTCCAGCCGATCGAGATCGATACCCTCGCCCCCGCGGGTTATCTGTCGACGCGAACCGATGAGAGACAGAATTTCGTCCCAACTCTTGTCAAAGAGCTCATCGACTTCCTGCGCTTTTGCTTTCTTGAGACCACCAACCCCGCGCTTCAACTCACTGCGAACGTCTTCCCGCCGGCTTTCGAGTTCGCGACTCCATCGATCCCAGTCGAGCTCTTCCTTGCTCTCCATGTATTCACGAAGAAAGTTGATCTGAAACCGCTTCACCCGCTCCGACAAGACGAGGGTTGCATCCTGGCGAAGATTCAACAAAAGGAAGGCCACAAGAAACGTCGTCAGAAAGCTGGACACCAGCAGAACCACCCTCATCGGGAGGTTCATCTGAAACTCGCTCTCCGGTACCAGAAGCGCGATCCGATCGCTACCCACCTGCCGGGTGAATACCAGCCGACGTGCCACGCCGTCAGGATCACCCTCGGGAGACACCGCCTGATGCTCCAGAATCTCAGGCCAGACGGAACCAAAACTCTCAGCGATCTGATCGACCGACGCGGCGGTTGCATTCAGCACCATACCGCCGGGCACTAACCGAAGCACGTCGGTAGAACCTACCACGTCAGCGCGAATCAGCGCGTTGCGAAGTCCAGCCGGAGTTACCGAGAAGAGTGCGGTTCCCCGCGGAATGTCAAAACCGTCGCGTACCAGAAAACGATAGATGAAAAGGTTTTGTTGGGGGTCGAGAACTCGATCCTGCTCCACCCCGCCGGGTTGCAGAATCAACCCCGAAAGATCGGTATCCAGTTCTTGTACGGGACGAAATACTCGGGTTGTGGCGTCCTGCCGGAGAAGATCCGAAGGCAGCGTGCTGAACCAGAGTCGTTCGCCCTCGAGATCGACAAACCGAACGAAGGAGAACGCGGGCATCCGCTCACGCAGTTCCCCGAAATACGCATCGCGCCATACGATATCCTCACGACTCTGGTTAACGCGATAGACATTGCGAACAGCACTCTCACCGAGGGCAGCCGAGAACCGATCGAACACCGTTCGGTGATACATCTCCACCGCATCCGCTGCGCGATCAAGAGTCCGCTCGACGCTGTCGCGAACACGGGGATCGTAGAAAGTTGTTTCGATGTAGGAAAAAAGACCTGAGAACGCGGCAATTGCGAAGCCACTGAACACCAGCACCGCAAGCAGCAGGCTGAGAGCGATTTTTTGCACGGTGTTCATGCGGTGGTAACAACCTCCCCGAGGATAGAGCGCATCGTTACGATTATCGGACGATTCACGGGAAGGCTAAAACCGACGAGACACCTACTCCGTCTTCGTTGCCTCGGTCTCGTCAGCCGGGGCCTCGGGGGTTGCCTGGCTTGCCGAGGCTTCGGGAGCCTCCACGACGGGCTCGGTTGCCTGTTCGCCTTGCATCGGAGCCGCCTCCGGCGCGTTATCAGCCGCCTTCGAGGCCTTTTCGACGGGCTCGGTCGCAACCGGTGCAGGTGCTTTCGCCTTCGCGCCCTTTTTCTCTGCAGACGCTTCGCTCTTCACCGCGGGCTTCTTCCCGTCCGTCTGCTTCGCTTCGCTCTTTTTTTTCTTTGGCTCAGGCTGTTCAGAACCCGATCGTTCAACAAACTCGAGCAGCACCATTTCAGCCGCGTCACCTTGCCGGGGTCCAAGTTTCAAGACGCGCGTATACCCACCGGGACGACTCTTGAAACGCGGCCCGATCTCTGTGAACAGCTTGGCGAGAGCCTTCTTGTCTTTTACGTCGCGCCCAATCATACGACGATTGTGAACGCTGTCTTCTTTCGCACGCGTGACCATCTTCTCGGCCATTCGTCGCACTTCCAGCGCCTTCGTCTGCGTAGTGGTAATCCGCTCTTCAAGCAACAGCGAGGTCACCATATTGCGCTTCAATGCCTTTCGGTGAGCGGGTCGGCGACTGAGGCGATTGAAACCGATCCTATTCTTCATCTTCCTGTTCCTTCTTTTCCTGCTGGACGCGGAGCGCCTGTTTCAACGCGCTGTAATCCGTCATACCGAGGGCAAGATTCCACTCTTCCAGCTTCTCTTTGATCTCTTGCAGCGATTTCTTTCCGAAGTTCCGCGTCTTCGCGATGTCTTCCTCGGTTCGTGAGGTCAGATCTCCGATGCTGCGGATGTTCGCGTTCTTGAGGCAGTTACTCGACCGCACCGAGAGCTCCAGCTCTTCCACGGGAGTATCAAGCAGCTTCCGGATCCGCTCTTCTTCTTCGTCGATATCATCGTCTCCGAGGATATCATCCTCGTCGAAATTAATGAAGATCGTGAAGTGGTCTTTTGCAATCTTCGCAGCCTCAGCGACCGCGTCCTCAGGACTGACGGTTCCGTCCGTCCACAATTCGAATACCAGCTTGTCGTAATCGGTGCGTTGGCCAACCCGGGTATTCTCCACGTTGTATCGAACGCGCCGAATCGGTGAGAAGATCGCATCCAGTGGGATGGTCCCGATTACTTCGATATATTTCTCGTTCAGTTCGGCGGGGACATAGCCGCGTCCGAAATCGATCTGGATCTCCATCTCGATATGAGCGCCATCCATGAGCGTCATGATCGTCTGATCCTTGTTCATGATCGTAATCGAATCGTCAACCTGAAAGTCCGCCCCGGTCACTTCCCGAGCACCCTTGAGTTCAACGAAGATGGTCTTCTGTTCGACTTCGTGGGTAAGCGCAACTTGAAGCTGCTTGATATTGTTAATGATATCAGGCGTATCCTGAGTTACTTCCGGGATTGCGTCAAACTCGCTTGCGAGCACGTGGGCAGTCCCGCTTGCATCGTAACTGGTGACACGAATCGCCGTGATCGCGTAGCCCTGGATCGACGACAACAGAATACGTCGCAAGGTATTCCCAATTGTCCAGCCGTATCCCCGCTCGAACGGATGAGCTACGAACTTACCGTAGTTTTTCGTGACTTCGCTGTGTTCAAACGTAATGCCCTTGGGCTTTTTGAATCCCCGTAACAGGTTTTTTCGTGCCATCTCTACTCCTCTTGCCGCAGCGAACCCAATCCAACCGTCGTACCGTACCGCGCAGGAATTATACGCGGCGGCTCTTGCGCGGTCGGCAGCCGTTGTGCGGAATCGGGGTGACGTCTTTGATCGAACGCACCCGAAGCCCAAGCGCCCCCAGCGAGCGAATCGCAGATTCGCGGCCAACGCCCGGTCCCTTCACATAGACATGCACGTCCTGCAAACCCACGTCTTTCGCCTTGACGGCTGCCGCTTCGGCAGTCGACTGTGCAGCGTACGGCGTGGATTTCTTTGCACCCTTGAAACCAAGCCCACCGGCGCTCGCCCAGGAGATCCCGTTACCGGCAAGATCGGTGATGGTCACAATGGTGTTATTGAAGGTCGCCTGGATGTAGACGTTGCCTTCATATACTGTCTTTTTCTCTTTCTTCTTCTTTGCCTTAGCCAACTCTTACCTCCGAGCGCTCGTCAGACAACTCGCAATCTATTTCTTCTTGCCGGCAACCGTCTTGCGCTTGCCTTTTCGCGTACGGGCGTTGGTTCGGGTCCGCTGGCCGCGGACAGGGAGTCCCTTACGGTGTCGCAAACCGCGATAGCACCCGATATCCATCAGCCGTTTAATATTGAGCGAGATTTCGGTGCGAAGACGACCTTCAACCGGATACTCGTTCTCAATAACGTTACGTAACTCGTTAATTTCTTCTGCACTGAGGTCGTTCATCCGGCGCTCGGTGTCAATTCCGGTCTTGGTGCAGATCACCTTGGCCGAGGATCGTCCGATTCCGTAGATATACGTCAGAGCAACGTCTACATGTTTGTTGGGCAGGTCAATACCCGCGATACGCGCCATCCTATCTCCCCCCTATCGCTGCCGTTGCTTGTGCTTTGGATTCGTGCAAATGATGCGCACCACGCCGCGGCGGCGGATAACCTTGCAGTTCGCACACATCGGTTTTACGCTTACTCGAACTTTCATGCATTCCCTCTTTACAGATAGCGCGACTTGAGTCGCCCTTTCTTCGTCAGGCCGTCGTGATGGTGCATTCGCAGATGGCCTTCGATCTGCGACATCAGGTCAAGGTCGACCCCAACGAGGATAAGCAGCGACGTGCCTCCCATCAGGAACGCGAGTTCCGCAGGGAAATTGAACAACCGCTGAACCAGCGTGGGAATCAACGCGATAAATGCCAGAAAGAGCGCCCCGGGCAGAATGATCCGATTGAGAATGCGCGCGAAGTACTCTTCCATTTTCTCCGAACGAATACCAGGGATCGATCCACCGTTTTCCCGAATGTTCTTCGCGATTTCGATTGGATTCAGGGTCACCTGCGTGTAGAAATAGGCGAAGAAAATAATCAGCACCGTGTACATGATCAGGTACGTTGCGCCGTCGGGCCGAAGCCAGAAGGCAACCCGCTGCAACCAGCGGATGTCCGGACCAAGACTCTGCGCAATCTGCAGAGGAAAGGTCATGACCGATGCCGCGAAGATCACCGGGATCACACCCGAGGGATTGATCTTAAACGGCACATAGGTGTTCTGAGCACCGTATTGTTTTCGGCCTACCACCCGCTTTGCATAGTGAACCGGAATCTTCCGTTGTCCCCGCTGCTCGTAGACCACAAGGGCCACAACCACGGCAAACATGAAGAAGACCACGATGACGAACACCGGATTCAGATCGCCGGACTGCACGTCCTGGATCAACACCCAGATCCCCGCGGGAAGCCGGGCGACAATACCGGCAAAAATCAGCAGTGAAATTCCGTTCCCGATGCCCCGCTGATTGATCTGCTCGCCGATCCATACCAGAAACACCGTCCCGGCGGTAACCGTCAGCATGGATACAACCATGTAGAGCCCGCGCGGAAGGGTGATCGCATCCGGAATGCTGTCCGCGTACACCGCTACGGCAAACGACTGAATAAGACAGACCACTACGGTACCGTATCGGGTGTAGCGCTGAATCTTCTTGCGACCACCGTCTTCTTCGGAGATCTTTTTCAACGACGGAAATACCAGCAACAGAAGCTGCATGATAATCGACATCGAAATGTAGGGCATGATACCCAACATGAAGACCGAGAAGCGACTGAACGCACCCCCGGCGAAGAAGTCCAGATACTCGGTGACAGAGAGACCCGTTCCCGCCTGCGTCTGGAAGTAGAGGCGCAGCGCGTTTACGTTGATTCCCGGAATGGGTATCGTCGCGCCAAGCCGGAAGACCACCAGCATCAGGAACGTGAAGATAATTCGGTCACGGAGATCGCGAATTCGAAATATGTCAACAATTACGTTGGAAGCCATGGACCCTACCTACGCCTGCGTCCCGTCGTTGGAGGTCGCGTCCGCGGTGGAAGGCGCGTCGTCGCTGCCGCTCGCAGCCGCTTCACTCGCGGTGTCGACCGATTCGCTCTGATCCGAAACGATTGGGGCTGTTTCGCTTTCCGCCCGAGGCGGAGCAGAAACGCTGCCGCCAGCGGCCTCTATCTTCGCGCGCGCCCCCGCGGACACCTCGACGCCGAGCGCCACATTCAAAGCTTTGGTCAGCTCACCGTTCGCAAGAATCTTTGCGATGGTACTGCGAGCACGAATGACGCCTTTCTCCTGCAACGATTCGATCGAGACCGTTTCTCCCGCCGCAAACACGCGATCGAGATCACGGAGACTCACCTCTTCGTATTCGGTTCGGAAGGGATAATTTGAAAACCCTCGTCGCGCGACGCGACGGAACAGCGGCATCTGCCCACCTTCAAACCCCGGCCGCACACCGCCACCGGATCGGGCATTCTGACCCTTGTGGCCCTTGCCCGACGTCTTGCCGGTACCGCTTCCGGAACCACGGCCAAGCCGCTTTCTCTGCTTCAGCTTGGGTGCTTTCAGCATCACGATATCTCCTCACAACGAAGCAGGTACGAAACAGTGCGTACCATTCCCATGACTGAATCGCTCGCCTCTTTCTCGACCGAGTGATGCAGTTTGCGCAGACCCAGCGCTTCTACGGTGCGAACGTGTCTCGGCTTGCGACCGATCGGGCTCTTCACCAGGGTGATTCGTACCTTCTTTGCCATCATCAACCCCACAGTTCCTTCACGGTTTTCCCGCGATTTCGCGCGACCGCGCGCGCATCGAAGAGACCATTGAGCCCTTCGAACACCGCTTTCACGACGTTGATGGGATTCTGCGAACCCAGCGACTTGCATTGCACGTCGTGAATGCCGCCAACTTCCATCACCGCACGAACCGGTCCACCTGCAATCACGCCGGTACCAGGAGCGGCCGGTTTGATGAGCACGCGGGCACTCTTGAACTCTCCAACAATCTCATGAGGCACCGTCGCCTTCTTCATGGGCACACGGATGACATTTCCCTTTGCGCGCTCCACTCCCTTGCGGATCGCTTCCGAGACGTCATTCGCCTTACCGTATCCGTAGCCGACTCTGCCGTTCTTATCACCGACAACCACCAGGGCGGAAAATGAAAACCGTCGGCCGCCCTTGACGACCTTTGCAACCCGGTTCAGCTTAACCAATTTTTCGCTGAACTCGCGGTCTCCTCGTTCGTGATCCAAAGCGTCCCCCTAAAACTCAATACCGGCTTTGCGTGCGCCGTCAGCAACGGCCTTCACAACACCGTGATACAGGTTCCCATTGCGATCAAAGACGGCCTTGTTGACCGACATCGCCTTGAGCTTCTCGCCGAACGCCTGACCAAACTTCAGAGCGTCTTCCACGTTCTGTTTCAGACCCTTCGTGTCACCATGGGCAGTAGACATTCCCAGCAGGGTATGCCCCGTGGTGTCGTCAACAGCCTGAAGGTAAACGTACCGGTTGCTTTTAAAAATACTCAACCGCGGACAGGATGCGGTACCCGAAATTCGCTTCCGGATGCGCATTTTTCGCTTCTGTTTTCGTGCCCGTTTCAGTTCCAGCGTCTTCATATTCGTTATCCTGCTCTACTTAATGCCGGCTTTTCCGACCTTGCGCATGATGACCTCGTTCTCATACTTCACGCCTTTGCCTTTGTACGGCTCCGGTGGACGCAGTGAACGGATCTCAGCCGCAACCTGACCAACTCGCTCCCGGCTGATGCCGGACACCGTGACTTTGTTTGGCCCTTCCGCGGTAATCGTGAGCCCTTCGGGAATGGGGTACTCAATGGGCATCGAATACCCAAGATTGAACACCACACTCTTCCCCTGCGCTTCCGCACGATATCCAACACCGTTGATGAGAAGGGTCTTCGAAAACCCCTGGCTCACACCAACGACCATGTTATCGAGCAGTTTCCGGTACAGACCATGAAACGCGCGCGCTTTCTTACTATCGTTCTTCCGCGCGACCACGCACTGTCCGTCACCAACCGTAAACTCCACCAACGGAACGTACGATTGGGATAATGTTCCTTTGGGCCCTTCTACGGTCACACTGTCATGGGCGACAGTAACCGTCACTCCCTGTGGAATGGTAACGGGCAATTTCCCAATTCGCGACATGTTGTACTCCTCACCAGACCGAACAGATGAGTTCGCCACCCACCTTTCGTTCGGCGGCTTTCTTGCCGGTCGTTACGCCGGAAGAAGTCGACACGATGATCGTGCCGTATCCGTTGTAGACACGCGGCATCTTCTTGTACCCGGAATAGACGCGCCGCCCGGGCGTGGAAATCTTCTGTACGCCGTGAATGATGGGGTTCATCTGCTCGTCGTACTTCAGAAAGATACGGATCACCGTATTGTCTTCCTGCGCCACCTTCTTGAAGTTCTTGATGAACCCTTCGTTCTTCAGGATCTTCACAATTTCCAGCTTCAGCTTCGACGGCGTGATGTCCACTTTTTCGAACTTCGCGGTGCTCGCATTGCGAATCTTGGTAAGCATATCTGCTACAGGGTCGGAAACACTCATCTCTTCTCTCCCTACCAGCTCGATTTCGTCACACCGGGAATTAAGCCTTCACTTGCAAGCTTCCGGAAACAGATTCTGCACATCTCGAACTTCCGCATGTACCCACGCGCACGTCCACACACCCTGCACCGGTTATAACCCCGGGTCGAATATTTCGGCGTTCTTTGTGCCTTTACAATCAACGACTTCTTCGCCATGCGAACTCCTCTCTATTTCCTGAAGGGCATGCCCAGCTTGTCCAGCAGACTCTTCGCTTCCTGGTCGGTACGGGCCGTGGTTACCACCACGACGTTCAAACCGGTTACCCGCTCGATCTTGTCGTAATCGATTTCGGGGAAGATAATCTGTTCGGTCAAACCGAGGGCGTAGTTGCCGTGCCCGTCAAACGCATTAGGATTGACACCGCGAAAGTCCTTGACTCGCGGCAACGCGATATTGATCAGCCGGTAGAGGAAATCCCACATCTGGTTTCCTCGCAGCGTCACCTTCGCGCCGATCTCCATGCCCGCACGGAGCTTGAAGTTCGAGATCGACTTCCGGGCTTTGGTACGAATCGCCCGTTGCCCGGCGATCAAAGTAAGCTCCGAGACAGCCGCCTCAAGAAACTTCTTGTTCACGATGACGTCACCGACACCCATCCCCAGAACGATCTTTTCCAGTCGTGGGATCTGCATCACTGACTTGTACCCAAACTCTTCCATCAGCTGCTGCCGAATGGTTTCGTCGTACTGCTTCTTCAGCACCGGTTCATGTGTTTTCGTCGCGGTCGCCATTACAGTTGTTCCCCGGTCTTCTTCGCAATGCGGGTCTTCACACCGTTTTCGACTCGATAGCCGATTCTGCTCGGCTTGCCGCTCTTGGTCAGCAGCATCACGTTCGAAATGTGAATTGGTGCCTCGATCTCAATGATCCCGCCGCGGTCATTCTCACGCTTTTTGCGCATCGCCTTTTTTACGATGTTCACACCCTCGACAAGAACCTTCGACGTCTTACGATCAACGCGCAGAACGCGACCGCTTTTTCCCTTGTCCTTGCCGGCGATCACCGTAACCTGGTCATCGCGCTTGAGCCTGGTCTTTATCCCCGTATCCATTCCCGTCTCCTACAGAACCTCGGGCGCCAGCGACACGATCTTCATGTAGTTCTCGTCTCGCAGTTCCCGCGCTACCGGGCCAAAAATCCGTTTCCCTTTGGGGTTCTGAGCGGCGTCAATAATGACGCACGCATTGTCGTCAAAGCGGATATAGGTTCCGTCCGCCCGACGAAACTCTTTGCGGGTACGCACCACAACCGCCTTTTCGACATTACCCTTTTTTACCGGTGCGTTTGGGATCGCATTCTTTACGGCGACCACAATGACATCACCAACACCCGCGGTGCGGCGTTTACTGCCCCCGAGCACCTTAATACACTGAACGAGCTTGGCACCGGAGTTGTCTGCAACGTTCAGAAAGCTGTTCATCTGTACCATAACGTCACCCTACCCCGAGCTATTTCGCCCGCTCCACTATTTCAAACAGGCGCCATGCCTTATCTTTGCTTATTCTTCGCGACTCGATTACCCGAACGGTGTCACCAATATGCGCTTCGTTGTTCTCGTCGTGCGCCTTCACCTTCTTGGTCTCGTTGACATATTTCTTGTACAGGCGATCCATCTTTCGCTTCGCGATCGACACAACGATGGTCTTATCCATCTTGTCGCTGGTCACCACCCCGGTGAAGATCTTGCGCTGCCCTTTCGGAAGCTTGATTATGCTGTCCACACCCTACTCCTGTGTCGTTCCCGTGACATCACTGTGGTTGTAGATCCGCGTGTTCAACCGCGCAATCTGCCGACGCATCGTTCGCTTCGCAAGCGGATTCTCTACATGCCCTACGACCACGTCAAACCGCAGGTCGCGATACTTCTTCTGAAGCTCTTCCCGCTTCGCGAGAAGCTCCTGGAAGGTCAAATCTTTGAATGAGTTCTTCATATCGCTACATCCTTCTCGCAACAAACTTCGTCTTCACCGGAAGTTTGCTTGCGGCAAGCCGCAGCGCCTCTTCGGCGAGCTCCTGCGGAACACCGGCCAACTCGAATAGCAGCAAACCGGGCTTTGCAACCGCCACCCAATGCTCGGGATTTCCCTTACCCTTTCCCATCCGTGTTTCCGCCGGCTTCTTCGTGTAGGGGACATCCGGAAAGACCCGAATCCACACCTTACCGCCACGCTTGATGTGGCGAGTGAGTGCCTGTCGAGCGGCCTCAATCTGACGATTGGTGATCCACGCCGACTCAAGCGACATCAGACCGAAATCGCCGAAGCTGAGGGAGTTTCCTCGTGTTGCTTTTCCGAGCAACGACGTGCCGACGTGGCGCTGCCGTTTCCGGTATTTTGTTCTCTTTGGACTGAGCATCGATTAACTCCTGACCGGCGCCTTTTCGCGGCGCTTTTTCACCAACAGACCAGCGTCTTCCTTGGAATCACGCCGGAGCACTTCGCCCTGGAAGGTCCAGACCTTGACACCAATGGCGCCAAAGGTGGTGTGCGCCTCCGCAAACCCGTACCCGATGTCGGCACGAAGCGTATGAAGCGGAACTCGTCCGTCTTTCACGGTTTCGTTTCGCGACATCTCCGCACCGCCGAGACGTCCGGCAATCCGAATCTTGATCCCCTGGCATCCGGCTTTCATGGCCGACGAAACCGCCATCTTCAACGTCCGTCGAAACGAGGCACGCGACCGCAGCTGACGCGCAACGTTCAGCGCAATGACCTGCGCGTCGGTCTCGGCGCGCTTGATCTCTTTGATCTTGATCTGAATCTTCTTCCCCGCCGCCTTCTGCAGCGCGTTTCCGATCTTCTCGATATTCGCGCCCTTGGTTCCAATCACCACTCCGGGTCGGGACGTACTGATAACCAGCGTAATCCGTTGCGGATGACGAACAATCTCAACATCAGCAATCTCGGCGCCCTTCGTAAGCGGATGCTCGTCGATCAGCTTGCGCAGCTTGAGATCTTCGTGCAGGGTGTCCGCGTATTCTCGCGGATCAACGAACCATTTGGAGCGCCACGTTTTGTTGATACCAAGACGCATTCCGATCGGATTTACTTTTTGACCCACGTTACGCCCCCGTCTTCTTCATCTCGTCGACCACTGCCAGAATATGACTCATGCGCTTCTGCAGCATGTCGGCACGGCCCCGCGCTCGCGGCCACATACGCTTCATCCGTGGCCCTTCGTTTACTTGCAGCTCTTTCACGTACAGCATGTCCTCATCGAGGTTCTTGTTATGGTAGAGCGCGTTCGCCGCGGCGGACTGAATCACCTTCTTGAGAATCCGCGCTGATTTGTGCGGGAGATTCTCGAGAATCGCAACCGCTTCAGGATACGGTCGTCGGCGAACGTTGTCCGCGACGCGTCGAACCTTGAAGGGTGACACCAGAATAAAGCGCGCAAGCGCTCGGTAGCCGTTTTGATCTGCCATATCGTCTCTTCCTATTCTCTACCGTCTGGACGCTTTCTTGTCCGAGCCCGCGTGACCACGGAAAACCCGGGTCGGCGAAAACTCACCAAGTTTGTGGCCCACGAGGTTCTCGGTAACGTATACCGGGACCCACGTTTTGCCGTTGTACACCGATATCGTGACCCCAACCATCTCGGGAATGATTGTCGAGCACCGGGAGAAGGTTTTGATCATCTTCTTTTGCCCGGAGCGGTTCATCTCAGCCACTTTTGCGTAAAGGCTCTTCTCGATGAATGGGCCTTTCTTGATCGATCTGGACACTGCCCTCTCCTATTTCCGTCGCTTCACAATGAACTTTCCGGACGACTTCCGCTTCGTGCGGGTCTTGTACCCCTTGGTAGGCTGACCCCACGGAGACACCGGATGCCGGCCTCCGGACGTCTTTCCTTCACCACCACCGTGCGGATGGTCAACCGGGTTCATCACAACGCCGCGTACCTTTGGCCGCCTGCCCAGCCATCGTGAGCGCCCCGCTTTTCCCAGCGAAACGTTCATATGGTCTTCATTGCCAACCGAGCCCACGGTTGCGGTACACTTCTTGAATACCATACGCATCTCACCCGAAGGGAGGCGAAGGGTAACGTAATCTTTTTCTTTGGCAACCAGAACCGCACCGGCGCCGGCCGAGCGCGCCATCTGACCACCACGCCCTTTCTGCAATTCGACGTTATGTACCGTCGAACCGAGCGGGATGCTGTCAAGGGGAAGGCTGTTCCCAAGCCGCACAGGCACGTTCTCTCCGTTTTCTACCACGGCGCCCTTCTGCAACCCCTTCGGCGCGATGATGTACCGCTTCTCTCCGTCGGCATACTGCACCAGGGCAATGTTCGCGCTGCGATTGGGATCATATTCGATCGCCGCCACGGTCCCCGGAACACCAACCTTGTCACGACGAAAGTCAATTTCGCGATACTTTCGCTTATGACCACCGCCACGGCGGCGTACACTGATCCGTCCCGCGGAATCTCGCCCGGCGTGAGCCGGCTTTCCTTTCGTCAGCGATTTCTCAGACTTCTTCTTGTCAACGTCCTCAAAGGTCAACGTTGTCTTGTACCGCTGCCCGGGCGTATTTGGCTTATATTTCTTGATACCCACCGATGCCTCCTACGCGCCTTCAAAGATGGCGATCTTGTCGCCGGGCGAGAGGGTCACCACTGCTTTTTTCCAGCGCGAGGTGTACCCCTTCTTGGCGCGCACCCGTTTGGGCTTGCCTTTCACGTTTGCCACGTTGCATGAAACCGGTGTTACGCCAAACAGTTCGCGAATCGCGGCGGTTACCTGCAGCTTGTTCGCTCTCAGGTCCACGCGAAAGGCGTACTTGTTCTGCTCACGAAGGAGCGTGGTTTTCTCCGACAACAGCGGCTCAATAATGATCTGATCAGCGGTCATGCCGTCTTCTCCCGCTTCGACGCATAAAAATCGTTCAGACTCAGCGCAGCCGACTCCATCAGCACCAGTTCCTTGCAATAGAGCAGGTCGTGGGCACGCAGACGGTTGTAGCTGAGAAACTTCAACCAGGGAACATTGGCCGCAGCGCGCTTCACCATCGGGTCATCATCTTTGAGGATCAGCACAACCCGGTCTCCTCCAGAGACATTTCGCATGATGCTCACAAAGTCGCGCGTTTTTCCGGTATCAACCCCAAAGTCCTCCACAACCTTCAACGCGTCACCCTGCGCCTTCATGCTCAACAGCGACATGATCGCCGCGCGCTTCTGCTTGCGCGGAATCGTGTATGAATAGTCCCGGGGGCGCGGACCAAAGGCGATACCTCCACCAACCCAGACCGGAGACTGCTTGGTGCCGGCCCGGGCGCGCCCGGTTCCTTTCTGCCGCCACGGTTTTTTCCCGCTCCCAATCACCTCGCTCCGCGTCTTCGTGCACGCGGTGCCGACGCGAAGATTCGCGAGTTCGTTGCGAACGGCAAAGTACACCGTTTGATCGCTGACTTCACGACCAAACACCTCATCAGAGAGCGTGATTGTTCGCAGTTCTTTGCCGTCGGTCGAAAAGACCTTTGTATCCATTGTCCGTGCCTCTTTCTAATTCTTCTTGCGCGCGGTGGAAACCAGGACGTACCCTTCCCGAGTACCGGGAACGGCGCCCTTGACCAGCAGCAACTGCTGCTCCGCATCCACCCGCAAAACCCGAAGATTCTGCATGGTAGACCGCTCTCCACCCATGCGCCCCGCCATCTTGGTTCCTTTCAGCACCCGAGACGGCGTGGCCGCCATACCGATCGAACCATTGGCCCGATGAAACTTGGAACCGTGGGTCTTACGACCACCGTGGAACCCATGACGGCGCATGACGCCCTGATATCCCTTACCTTTGCTGACGCCGACGATGTCTACAAAACGAACGTCCGCAAAGAGCTCGACGGAGATACTATCCCCGACGCTGCACTCGTTTTCGAAATCTCGAAACTCAACCAGGCGCTTCTTCGGGGAAACCCCAGCCTTTTCGAACTGACCAAGACGCGGTTTATTGACGCGAGACGGTTTGGCATCAAAGGATCCCAGCACGACCGCACTATACCCGTCTCGCTCAGGGGTCCGAAGGTCGACAACCACGTTCGGCTCAACCTTGATCACCGTTACCGGCACGAGCCGCCCCGCTTCGTCGAATACCTGGGTCATGCCCAGTTTTTGTCCAATTAAGCCCAACATTGCCGTTCCTTACCCTGCGCTACTGTTTAATCTCGACATCAACACCGGCCGGGAGCTCGAGCTTCATCAGGGAGTCCATGACGGCCGAGGTAGGCTCAATGATATCGATCAGTCGTTTATGGGTCCGCATCTCAAACTGCTCACGCGCTTTCTTGTTCACGTGCGGAGAGCGCAGGACCGTAAACTTATTGATCCGAGTCGGCAGCGGAATGGGGCCAGCGACTTTGGCACCAGCCTTTTGCACGGTCTGCACGATCGACTTGGCGCTCTGATCGATGAGCTCAATGTCGAACCCGCGAAGCCGCACCCGAATTTTATGACTGCTCATTACTCCTCCAAAAGTAGGTGCGCCTCGCCGCCAATCGCGACAAGGCGCACACCCATGGCCTACTCGATGATCTCGATAACCTGGCCGCTGGCAACCGTGCGGCCACCCTCTCGAATGGCGAAGCGAAGTCCCTTCTCCATGGCAATCGGGTGGATCAGCTCGGCGAGAATTTCGGTGTTGTCTCCCGGCATGACCATTTCCTTCCCTTCGGGAAGCGAAACCGAGCCGGTGATATCCGTGGTTCGAAAGTAAAACTGCGGACGATACCCGCTGAAGAACGGCGAGTGACGACCACCCTCTTCCTTGCTCAGGCAGTAGATGGTTCCCTTGAACTTGGCATGAGGCGTGATAGAACCGGGCTTCGCGAGGACCTGTCCACGCTCCACCTCTTTCTTGTCAACACCGCGGAGCAGCAGTCCGGTGTTGTCACCAGCTTCGCCCTGCTCAAGCAGCTTATTGAACATCTCGATACCGGTTACGACCGTGTCGCGCGTCGGACGGATACCAACAATTTCAATCTTGTCGTTCAGCTTGATGACGCCGCGCTCGATACGACCGGTCACTACCGTGCCCCGACCCTGGATCGAGAAGATATCCTCAATCGGCATAAGGAAGTCTTTGTCCACCGCGCGCTCGGGGAGCGGAAAGTAGCTGTCCATGGCGTCAAGAAGGTCCTGGATGCACTTGTTGTGCTCGTCGCTCTCCGGATTCTCCATCGCGTTGAACGCGCTACCCTTCACGATCGGGATCTCGGTTCCCGGGAAGCCGTAGGAGGTAAGGATGTCACGCATCTCCTCTTCAACGAGTTCGATGAGGTCAGGATCGTCCACCTGGTCGGTCTTGTTAATAAAGACCATGATGGCCGGCACACCAACCTGGCGAGCAAGCAAGATGTGTTCTTTGGTCTGAGACATTGCGCCGTCGGTGGCGGAAACAACGAGTACCGCGCCGTCCATCTGCGCTGCACCGGTGATCATGTTCTTGATGTAGTCGGCGTGACCCGGACAGTCAACGTGAGCGTAGTGGCGATTGGCACTTTCGTACTCAACGTGACGGGTATTGATCGTGATTCCACGCGCTTTCTCTTCCGGCGCGTTATCGATCTCGTCATATTTCATGACCTTACCGCCGCCGAACTTCGAGCAGTACATGGTGATCGCTGCAGTCAGCGTGGTCTTTCCGTGGTCGACGTGACCGATGGTTCCGACGTTAATATGAGGCTTATTCCTCTCAAACTTGGCTTTGGCCATTACGCCCTCCTTGCCCAATCTTTCGCACGCTATATTTCACATACCAGACCACGGATACACCGCCACGGCCGGGCACGCCTTTTCCAATTACACTGAAAACACTACTGAAACCGGTGGATAGAACGAAGAGCAGCAAAAGCCAGAAACGGCATCCGCACGCATGCGCGTACAGTCACCAGCGGCTGACAGCCGATCAACGCAGGACCACCCTACCATCCTCATTCGTAGTGCTGGCTGCACCACGGACGATCGGTTTGGTCTTCTGACGCTCGTTTGCCACAACTCGCGTGAGCGCGAGTGTCGCACGTAGCGACTCAGTGTGTCAAGGCCGTTTCCGGGGAAACGGCCATGTTTACCTGTATACAATCTCCCGAGCCGGTCCGTCTGGTCGACCCGGGTGCACCCTTGCGCCGCTTACCAGCGGTAGTGGGAGAAGGCCTTGTTGGCCTCCGCCATTCGGTGCGTATCTTCTTTTTTCTTGAACGCCGTTCCCGCCGAGTTAAAGGCATCCATCAATTCAGCGGAGAGTTTCTCGCTCATGGAACGTCCACTGCGATCGCGAGCAGCTTTGATGATCCAGCGCATCGCGAGCGCTTCGCGTCGTCCATCTCGGATTTCCACAGGCACCTGGTACGTAGACCCCCCAACACGTCGGGACTTCACCTCGACCATGGGCTTCACGTTGTCAAGGGCCTTCAGAAAGACCTCAACCGGATTCTGCTCGAGCTTCTTCTCAATCACATCGCACGCGTCGTACATGACGTTCGCGGCGGTTGACTTCTTTCCGTCTACCATCATCCTGGTGATGAACTTCGAGAGCACCACGTTTCCGTAGCGCGGATCGGGAAGAATTGGGCGTGGTGGTACAACTTTTCTTCGTGGCATGAACTCTCTTCCTTACGCCTTCGGCTTCTTGGTCCCGTACTTGGAACGCGCCTTTTTTCTGTCTTGCACCCCAAGGGTATCCTTGGCTCCCCGGACGATATGATACCGGACGCCGGGAAGGTCTTTCACCCTTCCGCCGCGCAGCAGAACCACCGAGTGCTCCTGCAGATTGTGTCCGATACCCGGAATGTAGGCGGTCGCCTCGATTCCGTTTACGAGCCGCACACGGGCTACTTTACGAAGAGCCGAGTTGGGTTTCTTCGGTGTTACCGTCATGACGCGCGTACACACTCCCCGTTTTTGCGGGCAGGACTGGAGCGCGGGGGACTTGGTGGACTTCTGGGTCTTCTTTCGTCCGTTTCTGATCAACTGGTTTATCGTAGGCATCTACTAGTACTCAACTCCCTTTCTGGTATTGCCGGGTTCGATGTAGACCGGAAATCTACCAACCCCGCGTGATCTTGTCAATACGTTGTCACGAGATAGGCTATAACGCTTCAACTTCTTCCTTCGGCGGATTCTCGGCTTCAAGTTGTCGCTCGCGCTCGCGGGCTTCGAGGATCTGCTGCATATGCGCATCGAGGTCTTCGCGATTCTCATCGTAGAGCTTGATCTCACGATACTTGCGCATGCCGGTACCGGCCGGAATGAGGTGGCCGATAATGACGTTTTCCTTCAGGCCGCGGAGGTTGTCGGTAGCACCGGAGATGGCCGCGTTGGTAAGGACCCGCGTCGTCTCCTGGAAACTCGCCGCAGATATGAACGAATCGATATTGAGCGACGCGCGGGTGATACCGAGCAACAGCGGGCGGCCAACCGCCGGCAGACCACCCTCTCGCACCACTTTGCGGTTCTCTTCGTGAAAGCGATACTTGTCCACCTGCTGCCCGAAGATGAAGTTGGTGTCTCCAACCTGAAGAATCTCCACCTTCCGCATCATCTGGCGAATGATCACCCCGATGTGTTTATCGTTGATGTTTACACCCTGCAGCCGGTACACCTCCTGAACCTCGTTCATCAGGAATCGCTGCAGTGCGTTCTCACCGAGGATGGCGAGCACGTCGTGCGGATCGGTGTTTCCGTCGCAGAGCATCTCTCCGGCACGCACCTCGTCGCCCTCACGTACCAGCAGGTGCTTACCCATGGGGACCAGATGCTTGTACTCCTTGCCCCACGGATCCTCGACCACAATGACCCGCTTTCCCTTCACAATCGGCTTGAAGTGTACGATACCGCCGATCTGCGAGAGCACCGTGCCGTTCTTCGGTCGCCGAGCTTCAAACAGCTCGCCAACGCGCGGCAGACCACCGGTGATATCGCGGGTCTTCGCGCTCTCCTTGAGCAGCTTGGCCAGGGTTCGTCCCGCCTTGACCTTCTCTCCGTTCTCGACACTCAGGTAGGCTGATCCGGGCAGGTAGTAGATCGCAAGCTCTTTCCCGTCCACGCCTTCGATGACGATGCGCGGCTGGAGGCTTTCGAGTGTAAACTCTGTGATCTTCTTCTCGATATTCCCCGTGTCTTCGTTGACCTCTTCCTTCAGGGTCGTTCCCTGAACGATGTCCTTGAATCGGACGATACCCGCGAACTCTGCGATGATTGGTTCGCTGAACGGATCGAAGATTGCAATTGCCTCGTCGGAGGCGAGGACGTCGCCCGGCTGCACCACGATTTCCGCACCCGAGCGAACCTCGAGGGTCTGATCCTGGGCGACCAGCAGCAGGAGCTGATCCTTCTGCACCGCGTACGCGTTGTCGGGTGCGAGTATCTCTTCGGAACCGCGCTTGATGATCGGCTGACCACGGCCAACCTTGTCGCCATCGGCAGCAAGAACCTTGTCCTTCTTTTCAAGCGGGAAATCGGCAAGGATACGCGCGACGGTAACAAAGCCTTTTCGCGTGAAGAGCTTGACGCCCGACTCGAGCTCGACCACGCTGCCGCGAAACGAGCGCACAAAGGTAGGATAGTGCAAGCTCGTCTTGCTTTCCTCGGCGGATCGGGTCGCCGCACCTCCAATATGGAAGGTACGCATGGTAAGCTGGGTTCCCGGCTGACCAATCGACTGCGCCGCGATAATTCCCACCGCCTCACCGATGTTTACGGTGCGATTGTCGGCGAGATTTCGGCCGTAACACTTGCGGCAGACACCAAACTTTGCCTCGCAGGTGAGCACGGTGCGGATACGAACGCGCTCGATCCCCGCTTCTTCGATCAGGTCAGCAAGCTCATCGGAGATCTCTTCGTTTACGTCGATCAGGAGTTCGCCGGTGATCGGGTGCTTGACCCGTTCCAGCGTAAAGCGCCCACGGATTCGGTCGGACAGCAGCTCGACGATCTCTTCGCCGTCTTTCAGCGCTTCCATATTCAGACCGTTGATGGTTCCGCAGTCTTCTTCGTTGATGACCACGTCCTGTGCGATGTCAACCAGACGCCGCGTGAGATAGCCGGCGTCCGCCGTCTTGAGGGCGGTATCAGCGAGACCTTTCCGGGCACCGTTGGTGGAGATGAAGAACTCGATCACCGAGAGCCCTTCCTTGAAGTTGGAGCGAATGGGCAACTCGATGATATCACCCGACGGCTTCGCCATCAGGCCACGCATGCCGGCGAGCTGACGAATCTGGCTGCGGCTACCGCGCGCTCCGGAGTTTGCCATCATGTAGACCGGATTGAAGCCGTTCTGGTCGTCCTTCAGGTTCTGCATCATGACGTTGGTCAGGTCTTCGTTGGTGGCGCTCCACACTTCAACCACGCGGTTATACCGCTCTTCGTTGGTGATGTGACCCTGACGATACTGGGTCTGGATTGCCTCGACGTCCTTGTTGGCCTTGTCGATCATTCCCTTCTTGTCGTCGGGGATGAGTATGTCGTCCAGACCGACGGTAGCACCAAACTTGGTAGCGTATTGAAACCCCATGCGCTTGATGGCGTCGAGCATCTCTACGGTCACGTAGGGCCCGAGGTCGGAGTAGACCCGCGCAATCAGGGTACGAAGCTCCTTGTCACCAAGCGATTCGTTGACGTAGCCAACCTGCGGGGGAAGCTCCTGGTTGAAGATAATGCGTCCCGCGCTGGTCTCCTGAACCACTCCGTCGATCGGAACCTTGATACGCGCCTGATAGTCGATCGAGCGTGCGTCGATGGCGAGGAGCACCTCGTCAAAACCGGTGAAGAGTTTGCCCTCGCCTTTGGCGCCAGGGCGGATTCGCGTAAGGTAGTACATACCCAGAACCATGTCCTGGGAGGGAAACACCACCGGTTTGCCGTTGGCCGGGTTGAGCAGGTTGCGCGAAGAGAGCATGAGGGTCCAGCACTCGATCTGGGCCGCCTGCGTCAATGGTACGTGGACCGCCATCTGGTCGCCGTCGAAGTCGGCGTTGAACGCATGACAGACGAGCGGATGCAGCCGGATCGCCTTGCCACCAACCAGAACCGGCTCGAAGGCCTGGATTCCCAGGCGGTGCAGGGTTGGCGCACGGTTGAGAAGAACCGGATGCTCTTTGACTACCTCGTCCAGCACGGCCCAGACTTCAGGGGTCGCCTGCTCCACGAGGGTCTTGGCTTTTTTGATGTTGTATACGACGTCTTTCTCTACCAGCTTCTTCATGATGAAGGGCTTGAAGAGCTCGAGCGCCATTTTCGTCGGCAGACCGCACTGATGCAGTTGAAGTTCGGGACCGACAACAATAACCGATCGCCCCGAGTAGTCGACGCGCTTTCCGAGCAGGTTCTGGCGGAACCGGCCCTGCTTGCCTTTGAGCATGTCGGAAAGAGACTTGAGCGGTCGGTTGGATGCTCCCTTCACCACCCGCTTCTTTTTGGAGTTATCGAACAGGGCGTCGACCGCCTCCTGCAGCATGCGCTTTTCGTTGCGGATGATGATGTCGGGGGCGTTGAGCGACATGAGCCGCTTCAGTCGGTTATTCCGGTTGATCACCCGGCGGTAGAGATCGTTCAGGTCGCTGGTGGCAAAGCGTCCACCGTCGAGCTGGACCATGGGCCGAAGTTCCGGCGGAATAACCGGGATCACGTCGAGGATCATCCACTCGGGACGATTCTGACTGTCGCGGAAGTGTTCGACGATTTCAATGCGCTTCAACAGCCGCTTGTCGGCCTTGATGCCCTTCTCGACCATCACCTGCCGCAGTTCAGCAGAGAGCAGGTCGAGGTCGAGTCCTTCGAGCAGCGTTCGCACCGCCTCGGCACCGATACCGGCCGAGAAGGCCATGCCGTAGCGCTCCTTGGCCTCGTTGTACTCTTCTTCGGTCAGCAGGTCCATCTTGTGAAGATCCGTGTCACCCGCATCGATGACGACGTACTTCTCGTAGTAGAGAATTGAGCGAAGCGCCGCGATGGTGAGATCGAGCAGCAGCCCCATGCGGGAAGGGACGGACCGGTAGTACCATATGTGTGAAACCGGCGATGCAAGCTCGATATGTCCCATGCGTTCGCGGCGAACCTTGAAGTGGGTTACCTCGACGCCACAGCGATCGCAGATCACTCCCTTGTAGCGGATTGACTTGAACTTTCCGCAGTAACACTCCCACTCTTTGGTAGTGCCGAAAATGCGCTCACAAAAGAGACCGTCTTTTTCCGGCCGCAGGGTGCGGTAGTTGATGGTCTCTGGTTTCTTGACTTCCCCGTAGCTCCACGCGCGGATCTGGTCGGGGGAGGCAAGCTGGATCATTATACTGTCAAAGTCCTGAATATCCCTCATAGGTTGGCCTCCCGGTCCGCTCTTAGAAATTGCTGCCCTGGCGATTAATCAGCTCTTCGTCCCGTTCGGTCAGCGGAATCTGCTTACCCTTGGTATCGAAGATGGAGATGTCAAGCGCAAGTCCGCGCAGCTCCTGCACCAGAACGTTAAACGATTCGGGCACACCCGCCGCGGTGGAGGGTTCGCCCTTGACGATACTTTCATAGATCTTGGCGCGACCGTTCATGTCGTCGCTCTTGATGGTCAGTAATTCCTGGAGGGTGTTGGCGGCGCCGTACGCCTCCAGAGCCCACACTTCCATCTCACCGAGTCGCTGACCGCCAAACTGCGCCTTTCCGCCCAGCGGTTGCTGGGTGACCAGCGAGTAGGGGCCGGTCGACCGGGCGTGCATCTTGTCGTCGACAAGGTGGTGAAGCTTGAGCATGTACATGTACCCGACAAGGACCGGGTTTTCAAACGGCTCTCCGGTGCGCCCGTCGTGCAGGACGGTCTTGGAACTGCTCGGCAGCCCCGCCTTCTTCAGCCGCTGCTGGATCTCTTCCACCGGCGTTGACTCAAAGACCGGTGTTGCGTACCACTCGTCCAGTCCAACCGCGGCCCAGCCGAGCTCGGTTTCCAGAATCTGGCCGAGGTTCATCCGCGACGGGACCCCCAGCGGATTCAGGCAGAGCTCCAACGGGGTGCCGTCGGCCATGTAGGGCATGTCCTCTTCGGGCAGCACACGGGCGATAACACCCTTGTTACCGTGACGGCCGGCCATCTTGTCACCCTCGCGCAGTTTGCGCTTGGTGGCGATGAGCACCTTGACCACCTCGTCGACGCCCGGCGAGAGATCGTCTCCCTCGGAACGCCGCAGACGCTGCACGTCAATGACGGTTCCTTCGGTTCCGTGGGGAACACGCAGCGAGGTGTCACGAACTTCCTTGGCCTTTTCACCGAAGATGGAATTCAGCAGTTTGAACTCGGGCGTGGTTTCGGTTTCGCTTTTTGGCGTCACCTTCCCGACCAGGATGTAGTTGGAGCCGACCTTTGCACCGATCAGCACAATGCCTTCGTCGTCGAGCTGGTCGAGCGCCTTCTCCGATGTGTTGGGAATATCGCGGGTGATTTTCTCGGGACCAAGCTTGGTCTCACGCACCTCGACGGTAAACTCTTTAATATGCACGCTGGTGAAGAGGTCATCTTTGACCAGCTTCTCTGAGATGAGAATGGCGTCTTCGTAGTTGTACCCGTTCCAGGGAACGAAGCCGACGAGGATGTTGCGCCCAAGCGCCAACTCACCAAAGAAGGTTGCCGGGCCGTCGGCGATGACCTCGCCCTCTTTCACCTTCTGTCCGGGTTTAACCACCGGTTTCTGGGTGTAGCAGGTATCCTGGTTGGTGCGCTGGTACTTCACCAGCAGATACTCGTCGCGTTCCTGCTTGTTCTTAGCGCCGTCGGGCACTACTACGACGGTCTTGGAGGTAACGTACTCAACCGTGCCGGCACGCCGTGCTTTGACGAGGACACCGGAATCGTAGGCGGTCTTGCCCTCCATACCGGTTCCGACGCGCGGCGGTTCGGGGAATACCAGCGGCACCGCCTGGCGCTGCATGTTTGAACCCATCAGCGCACGGTTGGCGTCGTCGTGCTCGAGGAAGGGAATCAGCGCCGCCGAGACCGAGATGATCTGTTTCGGCGAGACGTCCATGTACTGGATGTCGGCCGGAGGCCGCGTGGTGTAGTCGCCGGACTTCCGCACCGAAACGGCTTTGGAGAGGAACTTGCCGGACTTGTCAATCTGGGCGTTTGCCTGAGCGATGAAGAACTTCTCCTCGTCCATGGCGGAGAGGTACTCAATTTCGCGCGTCGCGATTCCGTCCTTGACCTTGCGATAGGGAGCCTCGAGGAAGCCGTAGTCGTTGACCTGGGTGTAGATAGCCAGCGAGACGATCAGGCCGATGTTGGGGCCTTCCGGTGTCTCGATCGGGCACATCCGTCCGTAATGGGTGTAGTGGACGTCACGAACCTCAAAGCCGGCACGATCGCGCGACAGACCTCCCGGCCCAAGCGCGTTCAGACGCCGCTTATGAGTGAGCTCAGAAAGCGGGTTTACCTGGTCCATGAACTGCGACAGCTGGCTGGAGCCGTAAAACTCCTTGATCGCCGCAACGATAGGCTTGATGGAAACCAGGTCCTGCGGTTTGATCGTGTCGGTCTCTTTCTGAGACATGCGCTCTTTGGCGATGCGCTCCATGCGGGAAAAGGCGGTCTTGAGCTGATTGGCCAGCAGCTCACCGACGCTTCGGATCCGCCGGTTTCCCAGGTGATCGATATCGTCGACGTTTGACTCTCCGATGTACACATTGATCAGATAGCGCATCGTGTTGACGATGTCTTCGCGCGTAAGGATATGCTCCTCGGGCGGATTGTCGTAATCAAACTTCTTGTTGAGTTTATACCGGCCCACGCGACCAAGGTCGTATCGCCGGGTAGTGAAGAACATCGAGTTGAAGTCTTTCTCCGCCGCTTCTACGGTGATGGGCTCGCCGGGCATGATCACGCTGTAGACCGCCGACAGGGCGTCGTCTTTGGTGGGCTCGTCGAACTCCAGGTCATCACGGGTGAACTTTGCCTCACCGCGATCGAAACAGTTGAGAATCACCTCCGAGTGGAGGGAATCCGGATGGGCAAAGTCAATCACCTCAACGGTGTCGATCTTGCTGTGCAGCAGCTCGTCAACGTCGTGTGGATGGATCTTGTCTCCTGCACGGTACATTTTTTTCTTCGGATCATCGGAGGCGTAGATCGCCCGGGCAAAGACCTGCCCCACAAGCTCCTCTTTGGTCTCGCGGGAATCCGAAACGGTCGCGCTGCGCGTCTTGTAAAAAAGATCAATGATCTTTTCTCTGGTATCGAAACCAAGCGCCCGAAGAAAGATCGTGCCAAGGATCCGCTTCTTGCGGTCTACCTTCGCGTAAATCAACTCTTTTTTCTGGTCGATCTCGAACTCAAGCCACGATCCGCGGTAGGGAATGATTCGTGACGAGTAGACACCCTTCTCATGAGAAAAAATGACGCCCGGGCTGCGGTGAATCTGACTCACTACAACCCGTTCGGCACCGTTGATGATGAAGGTTCCCCGGTCGGTCATGAGCGGAATGTCGCCCATATAAATGTCTTTCTGCCGGATTTCACCGGTTTCCAGAAAGACCAGGTTGATCCTTGCCTTGACCGGGATGGCAAAGGTGTGTCCTTTCTGCTTGCACTCGGTTTCGGAGAGCTTGATGTTGGCCTCGTCGAGAATGAAGTGATCGTATTCCAGACGCATGTCGCCATTCTGGCTCTCGATGGGAAAGGTTGCCTGAAACACCTCTTCGAGCCCCTGAACCGCGATCGCTTCGCCACGCCGCATCTTCTCGCGCTGCAAAAACTTCTCGAACGATGCCAGCTGAATGCTGACGAGATCCGGCAGGTCCATGACCTGGGTAGTCTCGGTCCCCACGAACATTCGCTTCACGGGCTTGTTTCGGTCAAACACTCTCTCACCTCCCCAGTGCCGGCGGACGGATAACGCGGCCGCAGGTCACACGAAAACAACGGGCTGGAAACACAGCAATACCACCTTCACCTTGGGGTGTCGGTGGTATTGCGAGAAAATTGAACAACGCCGGTAACGACCGGGCTACTTGACCTCGACAACTGCGCCGGCAGCCTCAAGTTGCCCCTTGATCTTCGCGGCCTCGTCTTTGGAAACGCCTTCCTTGACAGCCTTGCCCCCAGCTTCCACGAGTTCCTTGGCCTCTTTCAGGCCGAGACCCGTGATCGCACGAACCTCTTTGATGACCGGAATCTTCTTGGTGTCATCAAAGCTCTTGAGAATGACGTTGAACTCGGTCTGCTCTTCTTCCGCCTCACCACCGGCAGCAGCGCCACCAGCAGGTGCGGCAGCAACCGCTGCAACCGGTGCGGCCGCAGTCACGCCGAACTTCTCTTCCATCGCCTTGACGAGCTCAGAAACCTCGAGCACAGTCATGTTGGCGATTGCCTCAAGCACTTCTTCTTTGGTCAGTGTTGCCATGTTACCTTCTCCTTGTTTACGACGACGATAGCATGGAACACTCGCGTGAAGACTAACGTCGCCGGTATGGTTTGATTCAGACGCGCACTCAGGCGCTCTGTTCCTTCTTCTGTTCTGCCACGGCCGCGAGGGTGCGTACCAGCTTGCTGGTTACCCCGTTCATCACGTAGACCAGGTTCTGTACCGGCGCCTTCATGGTGCCCATGAGGCTTGCAAGCAGCTCATTGCGCGTCGGCAGTTTGGCGTACGCCTCGGTTTGCGCCTTGTCGAAGACGCGACCGTCGATGATCGCCCCCTTCACCTCAAGCGGAGCATCCTTGCTGAACTCAAGCAGCGCCTTGACCACCGGCCCCGACTCATCGGTCGGAAGCGCGAGCGCAGTCGGCCCGACCAGCAGGTCCGACGCATCGGGCATGTTCATTTGCTCGAGAGCGATCTTGGCAAACCGGTTTTTCACCACGCGGTATTCCGCCTGATGCACCCGAAGCTTCGCCCGAAGATCGCTGATCTGCGAAACGGTGAGGCCGCGATAATCGGTGAAGACGAAGTCAGTGGAGATCGAAAAACGCTCCTTCAGCTTGTCTACCGAATCGGTCTTGTGCTGCTGCACTTTGGTTGTGTATTCGGTCATATCGCCCCCTACACCGCACCGACCGCGGTAGCGGCGGTATCGATCTTGATCCCGGGCCCCATGGTGGCGGACACGGCTATGGACTTCACAAAGGTTCCCTTGGTATCGGGTGGCCGCTTCTTGTTGACCTCGGTGATGATCGTATCGATGTTCTCGGCGACCTGCTCCGCGGTCATGGACACCTTCCCGACTGCAAGGTGAACGACGCCGGTCTTGTCCGACCGAAACTCGACCCGCCCCTTCTTGAGCTCATCGATTGCCGCTTTGACGTCATTGGTAACCGTCTGAGTCTTGGGGTTTGGCATCAAGCCACGCCGACCAAGAATGGGCCCCAGGCGTCCGACATCTTTCATCATGTCAGGCGTTGCAACGGCCACGTCAAAGTCGAGCCAGCCGCCCCGGATTTTTTCGATCAGGTCGTCATCGCCAACAAACATCGCACCGGCTTCGGTCGCCTCGGTGGCCTTGTCACCCTTGGCAAACACCAGAATGCGCTTTTCACCGACAAACTGATGAGGCAGAACGAGCGTATCCCGCACGTTCATACTCTTCTTGAGATTGAGGTTCATGTGCAGCTCGATGGTCTCATCGAACTTCGCAAACGCGAGCTCTTTCAGCTTCTCAACGGCTTCCTGAACGGGAAGCTGCTCCACGCGCTTCAGCGCGGCTACCGCCTGGCGGTACTTTTTTCCCCGACTCATGATACCGCCTCCACCTCAACACCCATACTTCGCGCGGTGCCCGAAATGATCTTCATTGCGGCATCGACGTCGTTTGCGTTGAGGTCGGCCATCTTGAGCTCGGCGATTTCACGGATCTTCTGCTGCGAAATCTTTCCGACCTTGACCTTGTGCGGCTCTGCCGAGCCACTCTCGAGGTTGATTGCCTTCTTGATGAGGACCGCCGCGGGTGGGGTCTTCATGATGAAGGTAAAGGTTCGATCCGCGTAGATGGTAATCACGACCGGAATCGTAAGACCCGGCTCCATGCTCTTGCTGGCGTCGTTAAACTGCTGCACGAACTGTGGTGCGCTGACCCCGTGGGGACCCAGCGCGGGTCCAACAGGTGGGGCCGGAGTGGCCTTTCCCGCGGGAACCTGCAGTTTTACAATCGCCGCCACCTTTTTCTTTGCCATGTGGCGCTCCTTGTGTGGTACGAACGCTGTACGCTCGGTACAGCTCCCATCCTCGCCTCCGCCAACGACGGGGCGTGCTCCGCATCAGCGGAGACTTTCTATACTTTCTCTACCTGAAGAAAGTCAAGCTCGACCGGCGTGGACCGCCCGAAGATTCCGACGGTTACCCGCAGCTTGCCCTTCTCAAGGTTTACGTCTTCTACCGTACCCGTGAACGACTCAAACGGCCCCTCGACAATACGGACACTCTCGCCCGACGTGAAACTCTGTTTCGGTTTCAGCCCCTTGTCGCCCTTGATTTCACCGGTCTTCTGCAGAATCGATCGCGCCTCTTCAGCGGAGATCGGTTGCGGTTTCAGCGCGGAGCTGGAACCGACAAAGCCGGTTACCCCGTTGATCTTTCGAATATGCGAGCAGACCTGCTTCCAGCCCATATCCGGCAGATCCATTTCGAGAAGGATGTAACCCGGGAGGAATTTCTTGGACGAGATGCGCTTTTTTCCGTCACGCATCTCCACAACCTGTTCCGCGGGAACCTTGATATCCGCTACCGCGCTCCCCAACTCGCCATCATCCATCATCCGGCGGATGGTCCGTTCGATCTTATTCTCATACCCCGAATAGGTATGAAGCACATACCACTGCTTTGACATTTCGCCCCTTCTCTCACGGTGCGCCGGCAACCGGGCCCGGAAGCGCTCCCCGTTGGGGCGCTAGAAAATGAGATCCACCGCCGAAATGAGTACGAAATCGACGATCCCGAGCGCCAGTGCAACCAGAACCACGGAAATGATGACCACCTTTGTTGAGGAGGCAACCTCATCCCGTGACGGCCAGACAACTTTTTTCAGCTCGGCATAACTGTCTTTGAAGAACTGAACGACCCTTTTCACGATCCCACTCTCCCGCGGCTAATTCGTTCGCGCGCATGTACGCGCGGGCGTTTTCCCGCGCGAAGAAACAGGCCAGGTAGGATTCGAACCTACAACATCCGGTTTTGGAGACCGGCGCTCTAGCC
>REDM01000273.1 GCA_007693485.1 Spirochaetaceae bacterium | reverse complement strand
GATGAAGATTCTCTTCGTCATGCTGAGTCTTGTGCCGTACGTGGCGCTGGTCATCGTGGGATGACACGAGGCGGTTCTCGGTCCGCTTGCCGCGCGGAATGGGGCCGAGCAGTACAAGGGCGAGCTCGAGCGAATGTGGAACACACAGGATTACCAGAAGCTTCCGGGATTGGAGTAGCACATGCCGAACTTCTCAGGATATCCGAAAATTCGAAGCGTCGAGCCGAGACCGGGCAAGGCTCTGCGGGTGACGTTCGATAATGGCGTAAGGAAAGAGTACGACTGTACGCCGCTCATCCAACATGAGTCGTTCCGACCTCTGCAAGACGACGCCGTCTTCCGATGCGCACATGCCGATCCCTACGGCTATGGCGTCGTCTGGAACGAAGAGATCGACCTCGCCGAGTCCGAGATCTGGCTCCACGGACGAAACATTGAACAAACGGCAGAAAGTGACGCGGACAAACCGCGCGTTTGAGCCGAAACGTTGTCCATCCGGATGAATCGTACCGCGTCCACGCAGCGGTCTGGGGAAGATCACTCCGACGCCAGATGTCCCTCGCTCGGCGATAACACGAGGTGAGGTAATCACGTCATGAAAACCCAGTACTACACCGCAACAAGCCTTGACGGATTCATCGCAACGGAAGATGACTCGCTGGACTGGCTTTTCCCGCTCGGCGATCTGAACGATTCCAGCTATCCGGCATTCATCTCAGAAGTTGGAGCCTTGGCCATGGGGTCGGCGACCTATGAATGGATCGTACGCAACGCAGGGAAGGTTGGCGACGAGACGGGCTCTCCGTGGCCGTACACCCAGCCGGTGTGGGTCTTCACCAAGCGGACGCTGCCGACGATTGACGGCGCAACCATCCGATTTGTTCGTGGCGATGTTCGCCCGGTCCATGCCGAAATGCGGGCCGCCGCCGGAAGCGGGAACATCTGGATCGTGGGAGGCGGCGATCTCGCCGGCCAGTTCCACGATGCCGGCCTGTTGGACGAGCTCATCATCCAGATTGGCTCGGCCACCCTCGGAGCGGGCAAGCCGCTGTTCCCTCGCAGAGTGTTGCACCCGGTGCTGCGTCTGGTGTCGGTTCGCCAGATGGGCAGTGGCATGGCTGAGTTGCGCTATGCAGTGAGCACGGGTGACCCGAGTGGGGCGGCCTGACGGGGCGTTCACGCCACGCCACCGGCCACGGAACAAAAACCGCCTGTCTCATGATTGACGGCTTGATGGCCATACAATCGTACGGCATACTGTACTGATGAAACAGAAGGTTACGTACCAGCTGGATGCCGACGTGCTGCAGGAGGTCCGGAGGGCGGTTGACGCAGGAAAGGCTCGAACCATGAGTGAATTTGTGCAGAACGCTCTGGAGGTTCATCTTGCCCAGCTACGGCGGGTTGCTATCCGGGAAAATATCCGCGAAGCGTGCGCGGACCCGCTGTTCCGCGAAGACGTGCGTGAGGTGCAGGCCGCCTATGGAGCCACCGCAGACGATGGAATGAACGACCGATGATCGCATCGCGATGGAATATCGTGTTCGTCTACCTGGACCCGGTGGTGGGACGAGAACAGGCGGGCAACCGTCCGGCACTCATTGTGAGTGACGATGCATTCAACCAGGCGATGGAGGTCGTGACGGTACTGCCCATTACCACGCTCCGGCCGGGACGACGGACCTACCTGAACGAAGCAGTCCTTCCGGTGGAGGTCTCCGGGCTCGAGCAGGCATCGATTGTTCTGGCGCATCAGATTCGCACAATCTCTCAGAACCGGATCAAAAAGCTCGTGCAACAACTCACCGATGAAGAAACCCGCCACGCCTGCCTGCGAGCGGTGCAGGTTCATCTTGGAATGTACCCGTAGGTCGTTGCAACCGGAGATGCTGGCCAATGAGCTGACGAGGCAAGCCGGCGGCGGGTGGGCACCTCCGGGCCCATTCCGGTTTCTTGACTCAATCTTGATACTCCATTAACCGCAGCTTGAAACCTCCGCAGTAGGTTCTTCCCCGTTGGATGCAGTTATGCATTGGAACACAAGGAGGATCATATGAGAATCAGAAACATTGCTCTTGCACTGGTGATGGTAGCCGTGCTGATCGCACCGCTCGCCGCCCAGGTACGACCGGGCGACTCCGACAGCGGAACGGTCATGGATGTGATTGCCGATCACGACGAGTTGGGCGCAGCCTACGAGCTCTTTGGCTCAGAGTTTGACGGACTCCTGAGCGGAGACGGACCGGTCGCGCTCTTTGCACCAACGGACGAGGTGCTCGGCCAGATTGCCGCCGGGGACGTCTCCGAGGCGGAACTGCAGTCGCTGTTCAATCGGCACGTTGCCACCGGATTGGCATCACGTGAACCGATCGAGTTCATCGATTGGTTTGTGACCGACGACGGTGAACAGGTCTCGGTATCGGTTGAAGATGACACCGTGCTCCTGAACGATTCGGCTACCGTGGTCGAAGCGATCGCCGCCTCCAACGGCATTGTCTATATCATTGATGCGGCACTCGATTCGTAGGACTGGCGACGGGTAGCCCGTGTCCGGTGTGACCGGGCTCCACGGAAGACACTCGCAATACCAACCAACAGCCTCTCATCTCGTGTTTTCGGCCCTCCCTCGCGGGAGGGTTTTTGTTCATTGCTCCACCAGCTCCACCTGCCGGTTCATGGCGGCGCCCTCGGGGCTGCGGTTGGAGGCAACCGGGCTGAGCGCGCCCACCCCGTGCGCCGCGAGCTGGGTGCGGGAGACGCCGTGGCGCTCCACCAGCTCATTCAGCACCGCCGCCGCCCGGTCGCGTGAGAGGGAGAGCCCGGTGGTGAAGTCGCCGATGCCCGCGGCGTGGCCGACGATGAAGTAGCGCCGGTTGGGGTTGGCACGCAGGAACTCGGCCACGCGCGAGAGCGCCCCGGAAGATTCCGGCCGGATTCGCGCGCTGTCTGCGTCAAATCGGATGTCGTAGATGGCGATGCGGCCCTGCATGGCGATGTCTTCGCCGATGCAGGGCCGCCGAAACCAGACGGGTCTGGCCGGTCGACAAACCCGAGTTCATGATTTGCCAGCGCGATCATCACCTGATAGCCGCCGCGGTTCAGCGCGGTTCGAAAGTTGTGAAGAATGAACTCGGCGCTGTTGTTCGGCGCCGCCGCGTACTGAGTACGGATCACGCGGCCTTCCAGGGCCATGGGGGTGTCCCAGTCAATCGTGCCCGCGTCACCGACGGGCAGCAGGTAGGTTCCCCACCGCGTCTCCTGCTGGAACTCGATGACCGAGCCCTGAAACCGCGAGAGCAGGGGATAGTCGCTGCTGTCTGCAACGTCACCCGAGTGCTGAGCGTGCACCGGAGCCAGAAGAACCGCAACACCAAACGCCGACACGAACCAACGCGCTTTCATGGCATCCTCCTGCAGCGTGCGAATCGTTCCTTTTTTTTATTACGCCCACCGGTGTGCGGCGTCAACGAGAAAGAATCGACGAGAAAGCGTCCGGGCTCTCGCCGCGGCGCCCGCATCGTCGGTTCACGCTCAGGTCGATGCATCATGACATGCCGGGTATCTCGTGGTGTCTACCAAGCGGGGAGGCAGGGGTTCCCCTTTGTTCGCAACCCAGGCCAGCTGGTATGTCGCCACAGGTTCGCCCGTCCCGATACCGATCCGAATACACCGGGATCGGTGCGCAGCGAGGCAAAGTAGAGCGTCACGCCATCGGGATGAAGTCCCGCCTCTCCGTCAGGGTAGACCGAGTTGACTGGCTCGCCCAGGTTGCGCGCGACGCCGGGGACACCGTCAATCAACGGCGCAACGTAGAGGTCGAGGAAACCATCCGGGTATCCCCGCTGCCTTCCGAGGTTGTCGGAGCGGTTGGAGTGGAAATAGACCTGTGGGTGGGGTGATCAACAATAATGGGTTTTCCGTCGAGCGAGAGATCTACTCCCAATCCAAGTTCGAACAAGGTTGGATGTGAAAACTCATCAGGGTCGCCGGTACGTTCAGCGACGTAGGTTCCATTGGGAAACGACAGCATCCGCCCACCAAGGTCCGCCAGCAGCTCTTCGGCGAACATGAAGTAGAGCCTCTGACCACACGCACTGATCTGTACGGCGTCCTCCAGACATTTCGTGTTGATCGAGTCGACGGGTATCGGAGCAGTCCATTCCGACGCCATCCCGTCGGCCAGCACTGGGGCGAGAAAACTCACCTTGCCTTCGTTGGACCGCAGACACGCAGGACGTGGCTTCCCGTGATCGTTTCGTGTCGCATGCGGTGGATCCTGCGTCACGTCAGCGCAGGACAGAAGCGCAAGACCGACCAACCACAGCGCGAAAGGAGCCAGACCACCGATCACTCGTGGGACGATCGGGTCTGCGGGGGTGTTCTTGCCGAGTCTCATGGCGGCCCTTCGTTCATCCCGTTCAGAACAATCGGCCCACAGACACGTACGCGGTTACCCCGTTGAGCATGGGTCCGACGTCGTCATTGAATGCCGAGGTGAACAGGTGTGAGTAGACGATTTCCAGACCTACGAGGCCAGCGCCAACTCGGGTTCTGCAACCGACACCTGCCGCCGCTCCCAGCCGGGTTCGTTTGTCCAGGCGTTCGAACTCCGTCACCGTGAAGTCATCAAAGCGATAGTCGACCGCCACATCGAACAGGACGAGAGAGATCTGAGGGCCAAGGAGGCCGTAGACGGTAACCCACTCTGTGCTGATGCGCGGCTTCAGGTAGATCGGGAACTCCACGACAGAGTATCGGTCGATGATATCGACGTGTGGGCCAAATCCAGTCCAACCGTATATCCCGCCTCCTCGCTCCATATACCCCACCTCCGTCTTCTTCCTCCTCCACCGCTTCGGTGGAGCGTGCGTCGTACCGCATGATGCATTCGTACCCTCCCGGGACCGGCAGGATGGATGGGGAACGCACGCTATAGCAGTCAGCACGTGGTACAGGAAGATGGGGAAGGGTGCCGGTGGCACGATCTGGATTGGAGCACAAACGGAAGAACGATCAGCCAGGATCGTGACCGCTTTCCCAGGCGAGGTGCAGGTACTCTCTCCGTCTGCCTGAGTCGGTCCTCATTCGCCAATTATACACCTCTTTCTCCGGGCACGGCGGTTTTGTTTCCGGTGCAGGCGTGGGAAGAAGGTATCGCCTACAACAGCTCCGCGCTCCAGCGCCGAAGCGTAGCCTCCGTGTGGGCATCGAACGTCGCGAGTTGGGATGCGGGTAGGCGCAGGGTAAGCTCGAGCCACGCGGGCATCTGCTGAAAAAGCGGGCGCAGCAGGTCGAGTGCCTCTTCGCTTCGGCCGCTGTTGATCATCGCGATGCCGTGCCAGTAGAGCGACTCGGGGTTTCCGCCGAGCGCATCGTGGGCGCGAGCGTAGTGGATCGCAGCGCCTGGGGTGTCCCCGCGTTCCATGGCGCCGTCACCCGCTTCCAGCGCTTCGTACCCCCGATGTAGCGAGACCAGGCGCGAGAGTTCCTCGACCGGAGCGGGATGGTCCTCAACGCAGAGGTTCATCAGCTCGTCGGTTGCAACGTTCGGAGATCCGTCTGCGCGGACCACCACCACTGACGCAGACTGTTTGCCGCGGATATCGCCACCGAGCGCTTCGGCGGCGCGCAGCGCCGCAACGAGCCGCTCGGCGAGCGGCCCCCGCTCCCGCTCGAACGCCACCTTCATCGCCTCGGGTACGCCGGGATGGAGCATCATGTTGGCCTGCGCAGAGACGAATGGATCGCTCACGTGCGACGCCTCGCGGATGCAGAGGGAGCCGGTGTGGGCGGCGCTGTTTCCGCGGCAGTCAAGAAGCGCGACCTGCCGGTACGCGGCCCCGTCGTCCGCCTTCAGCAGGCCTGCGAGCGTGGCCTGCGCATCCATCCCCGCGGCCATTCTGTTCAGCCCGTCGGGGCCAAACTGGCGATTCACCAGCGACTGCGTAGCCACCACTCCGGTGCCCGCCCTGGCCCAGAGAACCGCATGTCCAACGGCAAAGAAGTGCGACTGAACCGCCCCGCCCATCTCACCGGACTCCGGGTCCATGGCAACGATGGAATAGGTGGCAGCCATCTCTCGACAGAGCTGTAGCTTCATGGGTACGGGTATAGCGTATCAGGGCGATTTGGCGAAGGGCTGAAGATACGGGCAGAAACGCGACGTATTGATATCGAACGTAAAACCTTGTATGCTTCGTGCCGATCTGAATAGCAATGCGTTGACACAGACGAACCCGCAAACGGAGACAGGTTGTGAGTAGAGCGGCAGAGAAACAAACACGCTATTTGGACGA
>REDM01000121.1 GCA_007693485.1 Spirochaetaceae bacterium | reverse complement strand
GCGCGGGTAGACCGTATCCCCGTCCTTCCTCTCCTCTTCGGGCCGAAAGAGGAGGAATCTCGCCAACAAGTACTCGCAATCGCTTCTGCACGTTTTTCAAACGATAGACCGTAGATATTGCAACGGAAAGAGGTGTGAATCCTCTGCGATCGCGTCACTGTGATCGGAAATGCAGTCGCACAATGGCCACTGGGAAACCGGGAAGGCGCGACTGATGACATCCGTCAGCCAGGAGACGTTGGTATCTACGCCACCATTTTTGACTTCGCGGAACGAGTCGGAATGGGCGCGACAACGCGCGACTCCAGACTCCTTCTGCCCATTGGGAGAAGGAATATGAATTTGAAGATACGAAATGCGCTGCTGCTACCGGCGGTGCTATTGACCCTCCTGGTTTTTCCCGTACTCACCAGCTGCGACCTGCTGGGCGGGAGTTCGAACGATCCAATAGCGGTGCAGGGAACGTGGGAGTCGACATTCGGAGAACGTTGGATCATTACGGAGTCAACCATCGAGTATCGAGGTGACGGAACAAATACGACCTATCGCGCCGACATTGTCTCGGTTCGTAACAACCGATTAAACGCTGGCGATACGAGTATCACTCCAACAGGGTCCACGATCGGTCTTGGGCACGCAATCATTCGCTACACTGAAGTTGACGGCCCCGGGACGGGTGAAGTTGGTAAGTACCAGGTTTTCCGGTGGGCAACGAATCGAGATGATGCGCAGCTGAGGGACTTCACCCAAGGGTTTAACAATGTTGGTGAACCATGGCCGGGTGATGCAATCAACGAAGTTTTCAACACCGCTGCACAGGCCGCTGCGGGTGCCACCAACGCAAACGAACACTTTGCGTTTGCATCACAGGGAGCCGAACGGCAGTGATCCTCTTGCACGCGAAGCGGGAGCGTCTGTGACGTTCATACACGCTGTTCGTACTCGATTTCACAGAATAGTCCACGAAGTGGCGCCGCATGGCGCCCTTCGCGTTGCGCTTCTGCTGGCGCTCGCTCTTGTGGTTTCGTGCGACACCGGTCTGGGATCTACGACCGATTCTTCGCCGTACATCACGCAGGTATTTGATTACAAGTATGGTGTCGGACAACACGCGTCGCTGGTGGGGCCTGACGGGATGGCGCATGCACAGCGGTTTGTCGGCACCGATTCGCGGTTTGTCTATCTTGGCGGATGGGGCGGATACATTGTTGCCGGGTTCGACCATGATGTTCCGAATCTCTCGGGCAAAAAAGACTTTGCGGTATACACACAGCCGGGAGTCGGCGATGAGCCGGGAGTGGTCTTCGTAATGGCCGACGTCAATGGGAACGGCCTTCCAGACGACATCTGGTACGAGTTGTCCGGCAGCGAAACAGGTAAGTGTTACAATACTACCGACTGCTACATCCGCGATTACCAAGTAACCTATTTCCGACCCACCGAATCAGACGACAACATCATCTGGGAAGACAATCAGGATCCGCAAGGATACGGTGAGCTCGTTCCTGGCTTCGGAGACTCAAGCGCTTCGTGGTGGTGGGAGGGACGCGGGAACGTAGACAAGGTAACGTTCTCAGGTGTGAAGCTCCCGAACAGCAAGCACCAAGTTGGTTCCGACTGGAATGACTTCGTCGACCGACACACTTGGGGCTACGCAGAGAACTACAGCGGGACCGACCTTCGTACTTTGCCCTTCGGGACCACCACCAGAACGGCTAACGTGTTTGATATCGGAAACGCCGTGGACGGCGACGGAAATCCGGTGTCCCTGCCGAGCATTCGGTTTATCAAAATTCAAACCGGAGTGTTCCAGATTGCCGGATGGCTCAACGAGGTTTCAACTGAGGTGAGCGGCGCGGTGAGTCTGCATCACCCGGATATTGCAGCGAAGATCGATTGGCAATGAACGTGACACCGGTTGGCACAGTGCGTACTCTCATCACCTTCGCGGTAATGGTGTGCGCGGTCCCGATGTCGGCCGGTGCTGAGGAAAAAGTCGTCGCGGAGCCGATTACCGTGATCATTACCGCGCCCGCACCGGATAGGGGGGCGCGGCCGGGCGTGCTGGTGATTGATGCCTCCACGGCGCGGCAGCGGGGAGATCGAACAGTGGCCGACGCGCTTGAGCGGGCGCCCGGCGTGGTGATTCAGCGGACCGGGTCACGGTTTGAGCCGGTCACGGTTCGGCTTCGTGGTTCCAGCGCCGAGCAGGTGCTGGTGCTGGTAGACGGCCGGCGGCTAAGTGACAGTCGCAGTGGGTTGGTCGATCTCGCGCGGATGTCGCTTGAAGGGGTGGATCGCGTAGAAATCACCCAGGGACCCTCTACGGCGCTGCATGGTGTTGGAGGCGCGGCCGGTACGATCAACATCATCAGTTCGCGTCAGCACGCACCTTCCGCCGAGTGGGCCGGGCTCGGTCGACTGACCGTCGGCTCACTTGGGGAACAGCGTGCCGCGCTGAGTCTGGATCGGGGACTCGAATCGGGAAGTGTCTCGATCTCCGTTTCCGGGGTGACAAGCCGCAACAGCTACTCCTACGAGCGAAACGGCGAGACTATTCAACGAGTCAATGCGGGCGGTACCGAGGGATCCGTTGGCGTTGGCGGAGAGTGGATCATGCCGGGCGCGCTGCTTGAACGCATTGCACTTGATGTAGACGCGCACATCTCCGACCGTGGATCGCCAGGAACCATCGAGTTTCCGTCGGAAAATGGCCGTCTTGTTGATCAGGGTGGGGACGCCTCACTTCGCTTGGATCTTCAGCCGGCTTTTGTGTTCTCGCTTCAGTTCCCCGTCGAGGCATCCGTTGGAGTAAGGGAACGAAGTTTTGCGGATCCCGATCTGGTGGTTGGAGAGTCCGAACAGCTGGCCACCCTGACGACATTTGCCGCGTCGGTCGCTCCTCAAATCGATTGGAATCGACTCTCGGTAGCTGTGCCGCTTGAATGGAATGGAGAGTGGCTGGACGATTCGGGATTGGATCAGAGGAGTCGTGCAACAATCGCGCTTGCGCCGCGCGCGTATTGGGAAGGGGCTCAGCTCGACGGTGAAGCAGCAGGCCGGGTAGAAGCTGTTCTGCCCAACGATGATCAATCCATCACCAGGCTGCTTCCCAGCGGACGGCTTGGGGTGGGTTGGACGCTTCCCCTGCAACGAGCACGAGGTGCGAATGCAACGCGCGCGGCGGTTCCACTCCGCCTTGGGATGGTGGGAGCAACCGGGTATCGTTTGCCGACGTTTTCGGAGCTCTTCTGGCCGGCAGGGCCGTTTGCGGTTGGTGATCCCGGTCTTGACCCGGAGTACAGCGTCGGAGCCGAGATCGAGATTCGGGTTGGATTCGAGACCGCGACGCACCTGCGAGTATCCGGATTCTGGACCGAGTACCAAAACCTGATTCAGTGGTGGCCGGGGCCCGATCAACGGTGGCGGCCGCGGAATACCGGGGATGCCCGTGTGCTCGGCGTAGAGGCGAGCTCTCAGCTGCTGGTTCCTCTTGGTCTTTCCCCGTGGACAACCGCTGCTACCATGCACGCCGCTGCGATCTCAGCGACCGATCAATCTTCGGGAGTTACCAATGGAAAGCAGCTGCCGTATCGGGCGCGCGCACAGGGTGGCTTTGGCGCCAATCTGCGACACGAGGCCGGATACCGATTTGATCTGTCAACGCGCTGGGTGGGAGCCCGTCCGGTCACCGCGCAGAATACCGTCTGGATCGACCCGTACATCACGATCGATGCCGCTCTCGTTGTTCCGCTTTCGCCGAGGGGAAGCGAATCGTCGAGGGTTTCGGCAGCGTTGATTGGATCGGTTCACAACCTGCTTGATCAGCCGTTTGTGGATACCCGATTTCAGCCGAATCCCGGGCGCGAGGTGACCCTGGGCATGGAGGTCCGATGGTGAAATCAATGCGTCTCCGACGGATCGCGGTCATCGCCTGGCTCGCCATGACACTTGTCAGTGCAACCGCCTGTTCTCTGATTTTCAGCCCTGATCAGTCGGTCGGTTCGGGACGCACCCGCCCCCGCACGGTGCCTGAGCTGTTTGTGGTGCACAGTCTCGCAGAGACGCTCACTGCCGTGGGGTTGTCATCGCTTGGAGTAATAGATTCCGTTGATGCTGACGTTGCGCTGGTCGGTTCGATTCCCAATCATCTCCTGGCCGTAGGCAACCAACTGGTGGTTACGTCGTCCGGCGAAAACCGTCTGGTGGTGCTCGATATCGATACACTCCAGCGTGTTGCGGTAATTGATCTGGGCAGCGGCCGTAATCCATATACCAGCACGGCTTTATCGGACAACGAAAGTGATCCTGCGTTCGGCCTGGTAGCCACGACAAACTGGTTGACCGATACCGTGTCGGTCTCCAATCTCGCTACGCGCCGTGTCATTCATCGGGACCACGCGGGATCTCACCAACGCGCGGAGTTTTCCGTTGGGCCGCGTCCGCAGGCCGTTGTTGCACTTCCGGGTGACAATCCGGGGCACATGCGAATCGTGACCGCGAACACCAATTTCTCAGCCGGTTCATTCGGCGTAGCAACGCTTACGGAACTGACGGTCTCGATTGAAGAATCCGGAAACGTTACCGAGCCGGTATCGGTTGAGTTGGAAGCGGCGCGTTCGGTACCGTTGAGCCACAACGGTCAAGGTGCGGAGGGGTTGAACCCCACAGCGCTGATCGTGCTTCCAGATGCAGGGCCTCACGGGACCCTGGTGGTTGTGGGGAGCGGGACGAATACTGGGGGAGGCACCGACGACGGTGTTGTACTCTTTCTGAACGCGGGAACACTCGTGGTGGAGCAACGATTAACGGTGGGCGGTTCGCCTGGCTCAGGTGCGGCGTTTGTTTCTGCCTTTGATTCGTTCGTGGTCCTCGCGGGGATAGAGGGCCTGCGGGCAGTTCGATTCGATGCAGGTACCAACCAGTGGGTTGGAGGTGATCTGTTGATTGCCGCGGCGCCCGGGGGTTCCGGCTTATCGTTCTTTTCCGACATCGCCGTAGTGGAAGAGTATGCGTACGTCAGTGATTTCCAGAACAACCGTCTGCTTGGGTATCAACTGGCTGTTGACGCGGAAGATGGGCTTTCTCTGAATCCAGTCTCCTCCACTTCGTTGTCGCAAGGCCCAATTGCTCTTCGGGTGGTACGATGAGTGACGCGCTGGAGGCGAATTGATATGTCGACACCTGCGCACAAGCGGATGGTATTCGCCATTGTGGGAGCCCTCACTCTGCACGTTCTCGCGTTTGCCGCGGTTGAGCGGTGGGATGGTCTGTACGCTCATGACGGCACGCCGAGCACCGGCCGCGTTGCGGTAGCAGTTCTGGTAACGTCAGGGCCCGAGAGCGGCGGGGTAAACAACTACGATTCGAGGGAATCTGAGCACAGTGAAGAGAACCAGGAAGCGAACGATGAGTCTGTGGTTGACGGCCTCGACACCGCTCCGGCGAATGCCGCGGTGACCGACCACACCACAAGTAAACCAGAGAACGGTCGCCACGACACGCGCGAGAGCGACGATCTCGATGATCGACCGGAAACCGAGCAAGCAGACAGCCAGTCGCCAGCGGCCCGTGAGGACGGTGGCACTCCTCCGGGCGCCACCAGCAGCCCGGGTGCCGCCAACGCGGCAGCTTCGAACCAAACTGCTCCGGCGGCGATCGAGCCGGTTCGTCTGGTCCCCCCTTCGTATCCTGAAGTAGCCCGGGCTCGGGGTGAACAGGGGGCTGTGGTGGTGCAGATTGAAATCGGTCGTGGTGGACGTGTTGCCGGTGTCCAGCTGACGGAATCGTCAGGGTACGCGTTGCTCGATGATGCGGCGGTGCGGGCCGTACGGGCGTGGCGGTTTGCATCGCATTACGAAGGCCAACACACCGCACGCCGGTTTGAGTTTCGGCTTGAGGGGTAATTGATGATTGATCGACCGCGCCGTGGGGTGTTCTTGGAGAGAGTGGTGGTGAGCCGCACAGCCCTCCTGCTCATCCTCCTGGGGCTCTTCGTCGCCTGCACTCCCAGCACGTCCCCCACACCCGAAGCGTCTCGCACGTCCGAAGCCGCGCACGAGACCCAGCGCGAGTCTGCCGGCTCCATCCCGCAGGTTCGCCATGCCACCAACCTGCGGTTTGCCGCGCTCCCCGACGGCGTGGAGATCACCGTCCCCGAACCGTGGGCCGGCGGTGCGCCGATCCGCTATGCGGTGATGAACGGGAACCGCGAGGGCGGCGAGGGCGGGCAGCAGGCGGTTCTTCGCGGAACGCCCCAGCGGGTGGTGGTGATGGTTACGCCGGTGATTGCGCATCTGTCCGATCTGGGGCTTCTCGATGCGGTGGT